>DHIR01000250.1 GCA_002403905.1 Mucilaginibacter sp. UBA4741 | reverse complement strand
GCGATAGCATGAGGAGGGCCAGCGGTTTTGGCATAGCCAAAACATAGCTGGCTCATCACTAAAGACACGATAAGGTACTAATGCTCGTATCGGATTTTGTAGTTTTTGAACTATGCCAGTTTTAGCCGCTCCCTCAAAATTTTCATATCCGAACTGACCTTTTTCTTTTTTACTTTTGAGTAGATCTGTGTTGTACGGATACTGGAATGGCCGAGCATTTTAGATACACTTTCCATTGGCACGCCGTTTTCCAAAGTAACGGTTGTTGCGAATGTGTGCCGGGCAATATGATAGGTTAAAGCAAAATTCAGTTTTGCTTTTTTGCTTATTACTTTTAGATAACGGTTGGTAGCCTGATTTGAAAATAATGGAAATACTGTTCCAGTATATGATGCCATCGGGTGGCCTTTGTACTTCTTAATTAATTCAATGGCTTCCGGCAACAGTAGAACATAAAATTTCTTCCCGGAAAAATTAGCTGTTTTCTGCCTGACCATCTCTATCCACTTTTCCCCTTCAATATCTGTTACCAAATGATCGTTGCTTAATTGAGATACATCGGCAAAAGCTAACCCGGTGTAACAACTGAAAATAAACGTATCCCGCACAATTTGGAGCCCATCTCTTTCTAATTCCAAATTTTTAATGGTTTCCAGTTCCTCAAATTCCAAACACTGCCTGTCTTTGTTAATGATATGCCGTTCGAAACGCAGGAAAGGGTCTTTAACAATCCAGTCATTCTTTAAGGCTATGTTCATCATTTTGCGGAGCCGCTCAATATGTTTCATCACAGTATTATTCCCGCATGGTCGTTGCCCCGGATTCGGTTCTCTTTGGCGCAGGTATATTTCAAAGTCAATAACAAACTTGTAATCAAGTTGAGATAAGTAAATGTCCGTCCGTTTTTTCTTGTTAATCAAAAACTCTTTGATATAGCGTTCAGTACTATAGTAGTTTTTCATCGTACCCGGTTCAAGCAGCTTTTTGATTTCGGTATTATGGTAATTTATCAACCATAATAAAGTGATCTGCTCTTCTTCAATACCTTCAATTTTCGCTTTGATAGCATCAGCGCTGAACACTTCTTTGTCGTATCTCAAAACATCATAAGCTGCATTGATCTCATTGCGCATCTGCCTGATTTTTTCCTTGACATCTTTGGCTTCCTGGTCATTGCCAATAAGTTTCTGGCCTTCTTGATCCCAGGCAATAATCTTTACGCGCCGTTTTAAAGAAATGTCCACAAACTTACTTTTGACGGTGATTCTGACGTAAATCGGCGCGTTTCCCTTACTTGCCTTATCCTTTTTAAGAAAAAAGGTAATGCTGAATGAATTTGTTGTTTTCATACGATTTGTTTCTCTTTAAACTGATTTGATATACTTTGCCGTCAGTAAAATCGAATGGACTTTTCAAAACGGACTAAATACGCACAAACTGTTTACAAGCATTTCATTACAAGTTGCCTGTAAAACGCATCGGTCAATTGTACAAATAAAAAACAGGGTGCGGAATAGGGCATAAATACTTTGATATTCTTTATGCTATTTTGATATGAAATTTTTTAAAATAAATGAAAAAACCCTCTAAATTCATAAATTTAGAGGGTTTTGACTCAACTTGGTATCGCTGGTGTCGGGATGGCAGGATTCGAACCTGCGGCCTCCACATCCCAAATGTGGCGCGATACCGGGCTACGCTACATCCCGATCGGGGATGCAAAGGTAAGATTTAAAAATACCTCTGCAAATATATTTTACAAGTTTTTTAATATTTTTTGTCCGTATTTTTTTATCTACTTAGTTATCTATTACTTATAATTTTCAGGGTTTACATTAATTGCTGATGGCGGTGCATTTTCAAGTTTACTGCCCCATGCTTTATTGGGCCGAGCGCCCATTTGTAAAGTAAGGGTGCATCCTTTTAATAGTTCGGCATGGCTAAACCAGGGTTTGTTTAACGGTGTGCCGTTAATAGTGGCGCTTTGAATGTATTTGTTTTCGGCAGAACTTGCCGGTGCATTAATGGTGAATTTTTTACCGTTTGATAAATTGATAGTTACTTTGGTAAACACCGGGCTGCCTATGTTATAAACAGGAATACCCGCTGTAACGGGGAAGAAGCCCATCATAGAAAACACTACAAATGAGGTCATGCCACCACCATCTTCATCGCCGGGGATGCCGAATAAGTTGTCGGTATACCATGTATTCAACAGCATGCGGATACGTTTTTGGGTTTTCCATGGCGCGCCCATATAGTTGTATAGGTAGGGGATATGGAAGCTCGGTTCATTACCCATCACAAACTGTCCCACAAGTCCCGAAGCATCGGGTTGTGTTTTCCAGAAAATGAATTTTGGCGCACCAAGGTCTTCTCTGAATAATTGATCCAACTTATTCTCTGCTTGTTTTGTTCCACCCATCATATTAAACAAACCTTTAAAATCGTGCTTTACAACCCAATTATAGGTGTAGGCATTGTTCTCTGTAAAAAACTCTCTTCCGGCAGTTTTAGGGTTCATGTCGTCTATCCATTTGCCATCTTTATCTTTGGCCCACATAAACCCCTTTTCTTTTCTAAATACATTCTGGTAAAATTTAGAGCGGGTTATAAACAGGTCCTGATCTTTAGAAAGATTTAATTCGGCAGCTAAGTTGCCTATGTTCCAGTCGCTAAAGCTATTTTCAAGCGTTACTGATACCGCCTGCCTCTTTTCCCACACATTTTCCACCTGTGGTACGGTTTCCGCTTCGCCATAATGAAGGCCGGGCATATAACCGTGCTTATTATAAAACGAATCTAATACGGTAGCCGGCCCATTATTCCAAGGCAGCAATGTAGCTTCGAGCGAGTTCTTTCTTAAACCGGCATAAGCCGTTTTTAAATCAAAATTGCGGATACCTTTAAACCAGGCATCAGCCATCCATGATGCGGCGTGGTTGCCGGTCATAGCCGGCCAGTCGCCAAATATCAAGGCAAATGATGGCATCCATCCGCTTTGCTGGTACATGGTAATGTATGAATTGATCTTATCAGCTTCTTTAGCGGGATTTAATATCATTTGTAGTGGGCCTAGTGCTATATAGGTGTCCCATATCCAATTGTCAACAAAAAATGGCCTGCCGCTTTTATGTACCTGGTGATCGTAAGCGCTATAATATTGGCCGTACTCATTAATATCAACCATACGCTCATAACAGCGATAAAGCGAAGTATAGAACACTCGTTTTTGCGCAAGTGTACCACCTTCTACGTTTATTTGCGACATCACCTTATCCCACTCTTTATAGGCCGTATTTTTAACAGCTTTAAAATCCCAACCGGGAATTTCTTTTTGAAGATTTTGTTTAGCTTGTTCTATGCTGATATAAGATATGGCATATTTAAAGCTGACATTTTTGGGTACTTTAACCATTAGGCTTTTTGCATTGGCCTTTGACCTGCTGATAATCTGCGATATATCTCCATCAGTTTCGGCATAGAAAAAGGCTTTCATACCTTTAAATATTTCGGTGCCTGTTATGATGTGTTTGTCGGTTACAGTGATCTCTCCGCCTTCGTTAAGTACTCCGAGTCGCAAGTAATTATTTACACTTCCTTTAAAACCGACTTTGAAAAACCCGCTTTTTTTTGATGGTGCAAACTCCAACAGATTACCATCATCACCCAATTCTGATTTATAATAATAGGGGGTAAGTACTTCGTAATTATAAACTTCTTTTTTGTTCCATAGGGCACTTTCATTTGACCCGTTAACGGGCATAAAACTAAATAAAGATATTACACGGTGAGAAGCTACGGTAAGCGGGAAATAAGAGATCTGATCGTCCAGCGCATCCTTTCTAACCGGAAATACCCGTATAAGCTGATTGGGCAACTGCACGGTTGGCCTGGTAGGTTCTAAAATTAAGCCTACGCCCCCTATTGTTGGGTCTACATATGATAGATTTGATCTTTTTTGCTGCGCAATAACACTACAGCTAAATAGTAGTAAACAGACAAAAACCGCGTTAAAGTTTTTCATATATAATATTAGTTTTAGTAGGATATTGCTTTACAGCCGGGTTGGTTAGACCAGCTTGATACAGAATATCGGCTAATATATTTATTGCATCTTGTATATACAACTTTGTTGGAAATATTTTGCATAGAGTGGTGTTAGTTTGGGTTGATCTTATAACTCGGGTAATACAATTTACCACGCTTTTTTGTAGTATTTAGAATATAATGGCAATATAGTACCATAATTAGCTATTTATTTAAAGTTTTTAATTAGTCATTGTTCTTTCTTTGTAGTAATATTATAAACCAATATTATTAACCTTAAATAAACTGATGAAAAAATTACTTTTTATCCTAGCCTCATTGTTGCTGGTTTTTGACTGCTACGCGCAGCAAAACGAAAAATTTAACGGCCTTGATATGAACCTGGGCACTTTGTCAAAACTATCTGACGCCAAAACAAGATCTATTAGTCCTGAGAACTTCACCGGCGAAAAAGGAAAAGGCGGCATGGCCGACCCGGTAAAAGATAAAGGCAAGAGAAATGTTGCCAATGCGACAAATGCAGCCCGCGAACTGGGACAGGGTTGGAAAGTTAATCCTTATATTATTATTAATGCAGGCGAAACAATAACCATTGCCGAAATGGAAGGCCCCGGTGCTATACAACATATTTGGATGACACCTACCGGTAACTGGCGTCTTTCAATCATGCGTGTTTATTGGGATGATGAAAAAGATCCTTCTATTGAGGTGCCGGTTGGCGCGTTTTTCGGGATGGGGTGGAACAGCTATTCGCCATTAAACTCGCTTCCAATAACGGTAAATCCGGGTAGCGCATTTAATAGCTATTGGAAAATGCCTTTCCGTAAAAAATGCCGTATCACCATGCAAAACATGGATGACAGGGCAATGAGCTTATATTATCAGGTAGATTATTCATTAACTAAAGTAGGAGCTGACGAAGGATATTTCCATGCACAGTTTAGAAAATCTAAGCCAGGTGATGGCTCTGTTTATACCTTGCTTGACGGTGTTAAAGGAAAAGGCCAGTATGTAGGCACCTACATGGGTGTTGATGTAAATAATAACGGCTGGTGGGGCGAAGGCGAGATAAAATTCTTTATGGATGGCGACAAAGATTTTGCTACCATAGTTGGTACCGGAACAGAAGATTATTTCTGCGGATCGTATGATTTTGATACGCATAAAAGAAATGCCGCCGGCGTTGATGAAGTTAGCTATACAGAATTTTCTACAGCTTATACCGGCATGCCGCAAGTAATGAAGGGCGATGGTCACTATCAGATACGCCAGCGTTTTGGTCTATACAGGTGGCATATACAGGACCCTATTCGTTTTGAAGATGATCTTAAAGTTACGATACAGGATCTGGGTTGGAAATCAGGCGGAAGGTATCTGGCACAACATTCGAATATTATATCCGTTGCTTTTTGGTACCAATCAGGTCCGCATGGCGAGTATCCTAAATTACCATCAAAAGACGAATTGGAGATCAATTAACTATTTATTCTGAAAGTTTATCATTTGCTATTAACTGATATATCTCATGAAAAATAAATCAGATCGGCGTATATTTCTAAAGAATATAGGCGTTGGCGGCATGGCGGCATTTTTACCTATCGGGAGTTTTAAAACTCCCGATAGTAAAGAAGCAAAAGAAGATGTTGTTGCCGCAGATACAGCTAAACGCCAATATAACAGTACGTACAAGGGGCAATATTTAAGCAGAGTAGCTTTCCCAATTGGCGGTATTGGTGCAGGTATGTTTTGTTTGGAAGGTACCGGTGCAATTTCTCATATGTCGGTGCGTAATTACCCGGAAGTGTTTCATGAGCCTGCCATGTTTGCGGCTATCAGTATAAAAGGTGTTAAAAACAGCGCTAAAGTTTTAGAAAGTAAAGTTCCCGAATGGAAAAAATTTGGACAACATAATGCCGGCCTGGGCGGCGAAGGTGGAGCAACCTGGGGTTTACCCCGCTTTGAAAAAGCCGAGTTTAACGCGCGTTTTCCTTTTGCAGATATAAAGCTGGAAGATAAAGATGTGCCGTTAGAGGTGCAACTAAAAGGCTGGAGTCCTTTTATCCCTACCGATGCTGACAATGCAAGTATGCCAATTGGAGGATTAGAATATCGATTTAAAAACACTAGTGCCAAAACAGAGGAATGTGTTTTTTCTTACAACAGCCGTAATTTCATGAATCAGTTGGGTGTAAAGAACTCGATAAAGGCCATAAAAAATGGCTTTATACTTTCATCGGATGGTACTATAGAAGATCCTCAAAAACAAGGCGACTTTGCCATTTTTACAGATGATTCATCAACGGTAATAGACCATTGTTGGTTTAGAGGCGGCTGGTTTGATGGCCTGACTATGGCGTGGAAGGTAATTGAAAACGCCGAAACAAAAAACAATTCGCCGGTAGAAAAAGACGCGCCTGGAGCTTCTTTATTTGTGCCATTTGCCTTAAAGCCGGGTGAAGAAAAAACTATCCGCCTGATGATGGCCTGGTACACACCCAATACCAAACTAAGGATGGGTGATGTAGAGCCTGCAGATAGGGAAAGAGTTAATAATGACCCGCTACTAAAATATCATAAGCCCTGGTACAGTAGTAAATTTAATAATATAGAAGAGGTGGCGACCTATTGGAATACCAATTATGCTGATCTGCGGAAAAAAACCAAACTCTTTTCGGATACATTTTATAAAAGTACGCTGCCTGCAGAAGTTATTGAAGCCATAGCAGCTAATCTGAGTATATTAAAATCGCCAACGGTGCTAAGGCAGCATGATGGCAGGTTTTGGTGCTGGGAGGGTAGCGGCGATAATGGCGGAAGCTGCCATGGTTCCTGTACACACGTTTGGAACTATGCACAAGCGGTTTCGCATTTGTTCCCATCGCTTGAACGCAGTTTGCGGGATACCGAGTTTACCGAAAGCCAGAACGCCGAGGGACACCAGATGTTTAGGTCTAATTTGCCTATTACGCGGGTAGTACACAACTTTCACGCGGCATCTGACGGACAGTTGGGCGGTATCATGAAAGTGCATCGCGAATGGCGCATTAGCGGTGATAATGAATGGTTAAAACAGATCTATCCTAAAGTACAAGCCAGTTTGGATTATTGCAGCAAAACCTGGGACCCCAAAGGGCGCGGGGTTGTGGAAGAACCGCATCACAACACTTATGACATTGAATTTTGGGGGCCAACCGGTTTTGCAACAAGTTTTTACCTGGGTGCATTAAACTCGTTAATTACCATGGGCAAGTTTTTGAAAAAAGATGTGCAGAAGTATGAGACTTTATACGCCAACGGAAAAGCCTACATGGAAAGCGAATTATATAATGGCGAGTATTTTTTGCAAAAGATAGAATGGAAAGAGTTAAAGGCACCTGATCCAACTAAGGTGCAGTCGTTCCAGACAAAATATACAGATGAAGCGTCTGAACTTTTACAAAAAGAAGGGCCGAAATACCAATATGGAAAAGGTGTGTTATCAGATGGTGTAATGGGGGCGTGGCTTTCACGGATGTGCGGTTTGGGCGACCCATTGGATGCAGGTAAAACACGCAAACATTTAACTGCTGTACATCGGCACAACTTTAAAACCAACCTGCGTGAGCACGCTAACCCGCAGCGCCCTACTTATGCAATTGGTAACGAGGCCGGCTTATTGCTATGTTCATGGCCAAACGGTGGCAAACTTTCTTTACCATTTGTATACAGTAACGAAGTTTGGACAGGAATTGAATACCAGGTTGCATCGCACTTAATGTTGATGGGCGAAGTTGAAAAAGGATTGGAGATTGTACGTGCTTGCCGCGATAGATATGATGGGGTAGTACGTAATCCGTTTAACGAATATGAATGCGGCCACTGGTATGCTCGTGCTATGTCAAGCTATGGTATGCTGGAAGGGCTTACCGGAGTACGTTATGATGCAGTGAATAAAGAATTACATGTCGACTCAAAAGTGGGCGATTTTACCAGCTTCCTATCCACTGCAAGCGGATTTGGGACAGTTTCGATTAAAGCCGGTGTGCCATCTTTAAGTATAGCTTATGGTAAAATACCGGTTGATAAGGTTATCGTTTCGGGGACAGTGAAGAAATTGGGATAATAACCCGTAAAAACTACTTATGAAAATTACAGGAAAACAAATAATAGGATATTCAAATAAAAGCGGTGCAGGTTCTTTTAAGAGCGTAGCGATTGCTGACAATAATTCGGCACCTTATGTTTTTGAAGAAGGAACTGCCGAAAATGTTGATGCGGCTGCGAAAAAAGCTACCGAAGCATTTAAAACTTATAAATTAATACCTACTACTACACGGGTGAAATTTTTAGAAGCAATAGCTTCGGAAATTAACAGCATCCGTGAGGTGTTGGTTGCAACGGCTCAGCAAGAAACTCATCTGCCCCAACCAAGGTTAAACGGAGAGATAGACCGTACGATTAATCAAATAAATTTATTTGTAAACCTGCTAAAAGAGGGCTCGTGGGTTAATGCCATAATTGATACTGCAAATCCGCAAAGGCAACCATTACCCAAGCCACATATTTGCCAAATGTTAAAGCCATTAGGTGTTACGGCGGTGTTTGGCGCAAGTAACTTTCCGTTTGCTTTTTCGGTTGCAGGTGGCGATACTATTTCGGCTTTAGCGGCAGGATGCCCGGTAATTTATAAGGCGCATTTTGGCCACCCGGTAACTTCTGAGTTGGTGGGAAACTGCATTGCAGAAGCGGCAAAAAAAACAGGTATGCCTGATGGTATTTTTTCATTGATACAAGGCAAAACAACCGAATCAGGCAAAGCATTGGTAACTCATAAATTGGTTAAGGCAGTTGGATTTACCGGCTCATTAGCCGGTGGCAAAGCATTGTTTGACCTAGTTGTTAAGCGTGATGTGCCAATCCCGGTTTATGCAGAAATGGGTAGTGTTAACCCTGTATTTTTACTGCCCGGTAAACTAGCCGAGGATGCAGTAAGTGTTGCAAAAACATTGGCTGCATCAAATACCATGGGGGTGGGTCAATTCTGTACTAATCCGGGTATCATTTTAATGGTGAAAAGTGCGGCAACTGAAGAATTTTTGGCGCAATACAAATCCTCATTATCAGAAGCCGTTGGCGGTAAAATGCTTACGGATGCAATAGCTGGTTCTTACGATAAAGGCATTGAGCAATTAAGATCTTTACAATCATTAAAACTACTTTGTGCAGGAGTTGCTGGCGAGGGTGATACTGCTGTACCTCATGCTTTTACTATATCGGGTAAAGAGTTCTTAAAAGACAAAACATTATTTGAAGAATATTTTGGTCCTGTAGCCATACATGTGATTGCTGATGATACTAAACAATTAACCGAAATTGCTGAAACCATTCCCGGCCAATTAACGGTCAGTGTTTGGGCTAATCAGAACGATGTAACAGAATTTGAAGATCTGTTCAATATCCTCGAAGAAAAAGCCGGGCGCATAATGATCAATAATGCGCCGACAGGGGTAGAGGTTACCCACGCCATGATACATGGCGGCCCATTCCCGGCGACAACAGATAGCCGCACAACATCGGTTGGCTCACAAGCTATATATCGATTTACAAGGCCGGTATGTTTTCAAAATTATCCGCAGCAATTATTACCCGCCGAACTGCAAAATAATAATCCGCTGGGGATATGGCGTAAAGTGGATGGAGAAATGACTAAAAACGCGACCGCTTAATTATTGTACCCATGCGAGCTAAAACACTTAAAATACATCCAAAAGATAATATCGAAGTCGCGTTGATCGACTTGTCGGAAGGACAGATAATATCAGCAGGAAATGATAAAATAACATTATTGAATAATGTTGCTGCCAAACATAAATTCGCTTTAAAAGATTTTAAACCGGGTGATGACGTGATCATGTACGGCGTATTGGTAGGCAAAGCTGTACTACCAATACAAATCGGCGATGTGGTAACTACCAAAAATATAAAACATGCTTCAGGTGATTATGAATTGGGTGAGCGCAAAACAAACTGGTTGATACCAGATACTACCGCCTGGAAAGACAGAACCTTTATGGGATACCATAGGGCAGATGGATCGGTGGGTGTGGCAAACTATTGGCTGGTTATTCCGCTGGTATTTTGTGAGAACAGAAATGTTAAGGTAATACAGGATGCTTTTGCAAAAGAACTAGGCTACCAAACTGATACATCACCAGAGCGGGATCATGTACAACAACTGATAAAGCTATATCGCTCCGGCAAAAATGCCGATGAAATATTAAACTCAGACTTGGCTGCCGAAACCGATATTGTAACAGAGGATACCAGATTATTTCCAAACGTAGACGGTATAAAATTCCTGACACACTCATTAGGTTGTGCCGGAATAAAAGAAGATACACGCGATCTTTGCGGGTTATTAGCCGGTTATATCACCCATGCTAACGTAGCCGGAGCAACAGTATTGAGCCTGGGTTGCCAAAACGCGCAGATAGATATGCTAAAAGCAGAGATATTTAAACGTGATCCCAATTTCTCAAAACCATTATACACCCTGGAGCAACAGCAAATAGGTAATGAGTCTGATCTACTAAAATTGGCCGTAAAACAAACCTTTGCCGGTTTAATAAAAGCCAATGAGCAATACAGGCAGCCGGCACCATTAAATAAATTATGTGTGGGGTTAGAGTGTGGTGGATCAGATGGATTTTCGGGTATATCTGCAAATCCATCACTGGGCCATGCGTCTGATATTTTGGTTGAGTTAGGTGGGTCAGTTATCCTTGCAGAATTTCCTGAATTATGCGGCGTTGAGCAGGAACTAAGCGATCGCTGCATAGATGAAGCGACTGCCGACAGATTCATGCATTTAATGCGCAGTTATAACGATAAAGCAAAGGCTTTGGGCTCGGGGTTTGATTCTAACCCATCAGCCGGCAATGTTCGTGATGGATTGATAACCGATGCCATCAAATCTGCGGGCGCGGCAAAAAAAGGCGGTACTTCGCCGATTGCTGATGTATTAGATTATCCCGAAAAGGTAAGAAAGCCAGGCCTTACACTATTATGCACTCCCGGCAGTGATGTGGAGTCGACCACTGCCGAGGTTGGGTCAGGTGCGACCATCGTTGTTTTTACAACAGGTTTAGGTACACCTACTGGTAATCCTATAGCACCGGTTATTAAGGTATCAACCAATACCAAACTTTATAACAAAATGCATGACATTATTGATATAGATGCGGGTACAGTTATAAGCGGCGATGAAAGTATTAATGAAGCAGGCGAGCGTATCCTCGAACAAATTATACGCATAGCAAGCGGAGAAGAAAAAGCCAAGGCCGTAGCCTCTGGCCACGATGATTTTATACCATGGAAAAGAGGGATATCTCTTTAAAAATACAATACATGAAACTATTTAAAACAGAACAAGGTGTTTTTTTGCAGGATAACGCAACAGTTTATAAACTGGCGCAGCAATGGGATGAATTAGTGAACAGAGATGGCCTTTTTGATTTCTTAACAGGAGTTACCGCTACTGCCGAAAAAGTCACCGATAATAAATGGCAGGAAAATTTATTGCCACCAATATCTAACCAGGAAGTTTGGGCCGCCGGGGTTACCTATTTACAAAGCAGGGATGCCAGGGTAGAGGAGTCGCAAACCTCTGGTGGGTCTGATCTGTACAAAAGAGTTTATGATGCTGATAGGCCGGAGTTATTTTTTAAATCGACACCACAACGGGTTGTCGGTCATTTGCAGGATGTGAGTATCCGTAAAGATTCTACCTGGAATGTTCCTGAACCCGAGTTAACGCTTTTTATCAACTCGAAAGGTAAAATACAAGGCTATACTATTGGCAACGATATGAGCTCAAGAAGTATAGAGGGCGAAAATGCTTTATATCTGCCACAGGCAAAAACTTATGATAAAAGCGCGGCAATAGGCCCTTGTTTATATGTTATTTCATCGCCAATCAATAAAGAAACCATTATAAGCATTGTAATTAAACGTAATGGGGTATCGGCCTATGCGGATAAAATGCCATTGTCGAGAATGAAACGGTCGTTAGAAGAACTAGCGGGATTTTTATTCAGGGAGTTGACCTTCCCTAATGGCGTTTATTTAATGACTGGTACTTGTTTAGTTCCGCCAAACGATTTTACTTTGCAACCGTTGGATGTTGTTGAAATTTCTATTGATGGGATAGGGACTTTAATAAATACGATTGCCTACAACAGTTAATTCATTTTTAAGCTATAACCAATATAAACCTATTAAGAAATGAGTAATAAATTAAAATTGAACTACGCAGTAATTGCTATTGCAGCAATTTTATCTTCCTGCCAGATGAATGGTAAGAAAGATGCCAACAGCAGTACTTTTGAAAAAGGAACATTTGGGTATGACCTCGACTTTCTGAAAAAGAACGATAGCGTATTTGTATTGAAAAGTGCCGATGGCAAAGCGCAGGTTATTGTTTCTGCAAAATACCAGGGCAAGGTTTTTACCTCGACTGCTGATAGTTTACAAGGAAGAAGTTTTGGCTGGATCAATTATAAAACATTTAAAGCTGATACAGACTCACACATGAACGCTTATGGCAGCGAGAATCGTTTATGGTTAGGCCCCGAAGGCGGTAAGTTCTCGCTGTTTTTTAAACCGGGTACCAAAATGGATTTTCCGTATTGGCACACGCCTAAAGCATTTGATACTGAAGCATGGAATGTGGTAACGGCCAATGAAAAAAAGGTGATCATGACCAAAGACATGAACCTGCAAAATTATGCCGGCACACAGCTTAAAATAAAGGTTGATCGTGATATCAGTATCCTTGAAAACTCGGCTATCGAGATAGAGTTGGGAATTAAATTAGACAACAAAACCAAAGCTGTGGGTTTCCAGGCAACCAATAATTTAACCAATACCGGTAACTTTGCATGGGACGAAAAAACAGGCGCGCCTTGCATGTGGAATTTGGATATGTTTACCCCATCGCCAAAAGTTGTGATCATTATTCCTTACAACGATGCCCAAACTGCTAAAATTGCTACTACAGATTACTTTGGACAAATACCGGCCGACCGTATAGTCTTTAAAAACAACATCCTTTTCTTTAAAGCCGATGGGAAATCAAGGGGTAAATTGGGTATCACACCAAAAAGAGCGATGCCGGTAATTGGAAGTTATGACGCAGAGAACAATGTGTTAACCATTGCCAAGTTTGATGTAGATAACAACGGTCTTTATTTAAACCAGGAGTGGCGCACAGATAGAGATCCATTAAGCGGTGACGCGGTAAATGCCTATAATGATGGCCCATTAGCCAACGGTAGCCAAATGGGGCCATTCTATGAAATCGAAAGTGTTTCGCCTGCGGCTTTTTTAACTCCAGGAACTTCATTGCACCACCGCCACCAGGTTTATCATTTCACGGGCGATAAAGCATCTTTAGACGCTATTGCAAAAACGGTATTAGGCGTTTCATTAGCTGATGCAGAGTCTGTATTTAAATAATACAGGCTCTGCCTTAACCCGCAAAAGCGTGTACGTGCTCTGTGTATGATTTTGCGTATTGTAGCGGCGTTATTTTAAGCAGCGATTTAAATTGCCGGTTAAAGTTTGATAGGTTATTAAACCCGCACTCATAACAAATTTGTGCAACTGACTTTTGGTTTTCGATTAGCAATTTACAAGCATAGCCAATCCGTATTTCCAGTAAAAATTGCCAGTAGGTTTTAAGTGTACGAGTTTTAAAATAACGGCAAAAAGAGTTAGGGCTAAGGTTGGCTGCCTCGGCCGCCTCTCTTATGGAAATGGGTTTTTTAAAGTTATTAAAGGTGTACGTATATATCAGGTTTATCTTATCGGTAGTGGTCAGATCATAAGTTTTATTAAAGCCGGGGGTTGATAGTAAGACATATTCGCTAGTACGGCTAATGGTATCCAATATGCCTAACAAAAATTCAATGCGTTTTGAGCCGGTAACGTGGATGTTTTTCTCCATTTCAGCTATCACCACGTCCCGGGTGTTGCCTACTATTCTAAGCCCCCGTTTGGATAGATCAAGCATTTCTTTGATAGGCTTTAACTCGGGGAGTTGCATGAATGCCGCGCCCCAAAAGTCTTCCTTAAAATGTATGGCTATAGCCTCAATATTTAGTGTCGGGATATTTTTGAAGTAGATAGAATCACTTCGCCACATGTGGGGTAGGTTAGAGCCAAGTAAGATCAGATCACCATCCTCAAACGGTGCCATACTATCGCCCACTAGTCTAACACCGGTGCCTTTTCTTATAAAAGTCAGTTCAATTTCGGGGTGATAATGCCAGTGATTGTACAGGAAAGGATAAATGTCTTCCCTTATACTAAATGAATTATTTCCGCTATCTACTTTTCTTAATATAGGTTTCATAATTATTGGCCATTATGAATGATAATTATACAATAATGCAAAATTTACAACTAAATTCATCCATAAATTGTATTAATTGTATAATTTAACCAATAATTACCGGGCGTTCTGCTCTAACCAATTTTGTATGAAAATCTTTAGATATCTATTAACTATCATCCTGGTTTGTGTAACCTGTTTTACTTATGCTCAGGTATTATCAACTACTGATAAAATACCCGATCATCCCCGGCTGTTATTGTTGAAGGGCCAGGACAAAGAATTATTAGCCGCAATAAACTCTGATCCCAGTTTATTAAAAATTCACCAGGCTATTCTCAAAAATTGTGATGCGATGATCAATATCGCACCACTGCAATACAAGAAAATAGGCAAGCGGCTACTAGATGTTTCAAGAGAAGCTATCCACAGGATATTCTATTTGTCGTATGGCTACAGAATGACACATAATAGCCTCTATCTGCAACAGGCGCAAAAAGAATTGATCGCAGTATCTTCTTTCGCTGACTGGAACCCAACTCATTATTTAGACGTTGGCGAGATGACGATGGCGGTATCTATAGGATATGATTGGCTATATAATGATCTCTCAGAAAGTACAAAAACTTTAGTTAGGGATGCCATATTAAATAAAGGTATCAACACGTCTACAGACAAAGCTTACAATTACTGGCTAAAAGTTAACAATAACTGGAACCAGGTTTGCAATGCGGGCATTACCTTCGGCGCGCTGGCCACTTACGAAGATCACCCTGATCTTTCAGTTCAGATGATAAACCGCGCGATTACGTCAGTTGATCTGCCGATGCAAGCTTATCAACCAGATGGTGCTTATCCCGAAGGTTATGGTTATTGGGAATATGGCACGTCTTTTAATGTTATGCTGATAAGCGCTTTAGAAACCGCGTTTGGCAAAGATTTTGGTTTGTCGGCAAAGCCTGGCTTTTTAAAAACTCCCGGATATTTGGAGAACATGACCGGCATTAAAGGCCAGGCCTTTAACTATTCCGATTCGGGCACGGGCCAGGAGTTTAACCCGGCTATGTTTTGGTTTGCTAATAAATTGCACGCCCCATCGCTGTTGTGGACGGAAAAAGTACAATTGGATACACGCGCAGTATCAAAAAACAGGCTATTACCCGCTACGTTAATATGGGCCAAAGGCTTGCAATTGGATAAAGTTACAAAGCCCAAAACTACCATGTGGGTAGGAGGCGGGTTAAACCCGGTAGCCATGATGAGGACTTCATGGGATGATCCTAATGCTATATTTGTAGGGGTAAAAGCTGGTTCACCGTCGGTAAATCATGCACACATGGATGCAGGGTCGTTTGTGATGGAAGCAGATGGCGTACGTTGGGGAATAGATCTGGGTGCACAGGACTATGAGTCGTTGGAATCAAAAAAGGTTGACTTGTGGAACAATAAACAAAACTCGCAACGCTGGCAGGTATTACGCTACAACAACTTTAACCATAGTACGCTTACTATTGATAATGATTTGCAAGAGGTAAAAGGTTCGGCGCCGATTGTTAGTTCATCGGCTAAACCAATGTTTAAAAATGCCGTAGTTGATCTTACATCGATATACAGCCAAAAAGTAGCCAAAGCAACACGCGGGGTAGCAATTATTGATCAGAAATATGTATTAGTTAGGGATGAATTAGAATCCCTTAAGGATAGTATCACGGTGCGATGGTCGATGGTTACCGGAGCCAATATCACTGTTACAAGTAAAAATACGGCATCGTTAACAAAAGATGGAAAAACATTACTATTGCAGGCATCAGGTACTTTTCCTGTCGAGGTTAAAACATGGTCTACCGCGCCAAAGATGGATTATGATGCACCAAATCCGGGTACTGCCATTGTTGGTTTGGAAATGAAAATACCTGCACATACAAAAGGAAATATTAATGTAATGCTTGTTCCGCAAAGCCAATCTATTCAAGTCAGCCAACAAATTAAACCATTGGCACAATGGCCAAAAGATTAAAAAATAAATATGAAAAGTAAATTATTTATCGCCTTGTTACTGGCTTGTAGTCTTAAAATACAAGCTCAACAGCCAACAACCACACCAAATACCCGTGGGCGTTTCCAGGTAGGGGATGTTACTACCGATCCCAATGTTCATGACCCATGTTTGGCTAAAGAGGGTGATACTTATTATGTTTATTTTACCGGCGGTGGCATACAGATATGGTCATCAAAGGATATGAAAACGTGGACAAAACAGCCATCTGTATTTTCCGTAGCACCGGCCTGGATTGCGCAAAAACTGCCCAGCTTTAAAGGGCTGGGCTTTTGGGCACCTGATGTTAGTTTTCATAATGGATTATGGTATTTGTATTATGCCACATCAATTTTTGGTAAAAATACCTCTGTAATTGGTATGGCCACCAATAAAACGCTGGATGTACAATCAAAAGATTATAAATGGGTTGATGGGGGCATGGTGCTGCAATCTGTAACAGGACGAGATGATTGGAATGCTATTGACCCTAATTTGGCTGTTGATGACGATGGTACCCGTGGCTAAGTTTTGGTTCGCACTGGGATGGTTTAAAGCTGGTAAAACTAAATGCCGACTTTAAAACACCTGCTGAACCGCAGGAATGGTACACCATAGCCAGCCGCGGCCCCCGCGATTATAAATACACCGACCCTGAACCAGGCAACGCTGAAATTGAAGCGCCTTTCATCTTCAAAAAGGGTAATTTCTATTATCTATTTGTATCATGGGATAGCTGTTGTTCGGGTGTAAAAAGTACGTATAATGTAAGGATTGGCCGTTCTGAAAAAATAACCGGACCGTATTTGGATAAAGACGGTAAAAGTATGACAAAAGGTGGTGGTACGTTATTGCTGGGTGGCGATACCGGCGATAACAAAGTGTTTTACGCGCGCGGTCACAACTCTGTCGAAACTTTTGATGGTGTTGATTACATTGCTTATCATGCCTATACCACCACTTACCCGCGCTTGGGTATTAACAAACTGGATTGGGAAAATGGCTGGCCGGTTATTAAAAAATAACTGTAAAACTAAAAAGTCCCATTCTGGACTTTTTAGTTTTATCTTGTTGATAGATATTATTTCGCCATATCAAAATTTACCCACTCCAGATTTATCCACCCTTTGCTGTTTGCCGGGCTTTTGGTGAAAACAAAGTAAAGATCATGGTTTCCTTGCGGATCAATTACTGATGTGCTTTGTGCGTTAAGTTTATTTCCGCTTGGTGCACCCGTAAAATTCAGGGTGCTTATAACAGTTCCTGTTGGCGAGTCGATATGTACTTCAATTTTACCGTCGAGGTTTCTTGCCGAGTAGTTATAAGTAAGCTGGCTAATATTTTTCAGGTCGATGTTCTTCAATACAAAATAAGCCTGGTCATCTGCCACGGTAATTACTCTGTTGCGTTTAGGGATGTTGGTATAACTATCTACATCATTAGCATAAACTTTAGCCGGGCGCAATACAACTGCTTTGGTAGTAGTAAGTGGCGTTATGGCACCACCTTTGTCGGTGTATGATGCTGTTAAAATATATCTGCCGGCATCCGGATTACTTGAATGATCTTTTAAAGCAACTGTACCTTGTTGTGGTAGCATTACAGTTGCCTTTTGGTTATTTAGTGTCAAAATGTATTTCACAATTTCTGATGCGTCATCCTTGCTTAATTGCGGGTGCGCGCTCATGGCATGCTCGCCCCAAACCCCGTTGCCACCTTTTATAATTTTATTGGCTAACAGATCAACCGCGTCTTTATTGCCGGCATAACGTTTTGCCACTTCAACAAATGGTGGCCCAAGCACTTTGGTATATACCTGGTGACAGGCCTTACAATCACTTTTAGCCATTAAGGCCTTGCCATAATTATAAGTTGGTGCTATTTCCTGGTGGCCGATAAGATTGGCATTATTCTCAACCTTTGCAAGGTAGCTGAGGTTTATTTTAGCTCTTTTAAGGTCTATCACTTTGTCTTCATGGTCTTTGATAGATACTTTATAAGCAAAATCTTGTTGGGTAGGGAAGAAGAAACTGCTGTTAGCAGTTGATGTGATAGCAACCTGTGGCAATGTATTACCCACTTTAATTACTTTGCTATCTGTCGAGCTTTTTCCGGCGGCATCTGTAACCTTTAAAGTTATTTTATACACACCGTTTTTACGGAAGGTATAAACTGGGCTCTCTGCTTTTGATATTACGGTTTTGCCGTTTAATAACCAGGTATAGGTTAACTTGTCACCAGCATCATAATCGAAACTTTTTTGGCTCAACGCTACTTTGTAAGGTATTAAGCCAATAGTATCCTGAGTTGCTATTTTAGCTACAGGTGCACGATTGCCGCCGTTATAATCTACACGAACCAACCGGGCATCCGGGTTATCTAATCCATAAGCTGATCCATATTCCAATACATAAAATGATCCTTCAGGCCCAAACTTCATGTCTATCGGCCTTCTAAAGTCACCGTTAGTTTCCATTAGTTGCTCAAGGCTTTGGAAGTTCTGGTTTTCATCCATACGCACGCCGAATATCCAGCTGCGCATATAATCGCCTACAAATAATACTTTATCATAATACTCAGGGAATTTGGTTGACGACTTTAAATTTTTGTCGTAATGATAAACCGGTCCGCCAATAATACACCTGCCACCTTTGCCCAGTATTGGGAATTCGGGCGAAGTATCATAAGGAAACCAAACCAGCGCTTTTTGTGCGGGCGGTAAAATCTTCATACCTGTATTGTTAGACGATAAATTTTCGGGAGCATTAACATTATAAAGCTCACCAACTGTTTTAGTAGCAAAATCATATTTATTGTAAGACTGGTTATCGCCCACAAAATATGGCCAGCCAAAATTGCCGGCTTTTTTTGCCTGGTTAATTTCATCATAACCACGCGGCCCCTGTTTGCCACTTGTACCTGCATCTGGGCCTACTTCGCCCCAGTATAGTGTAGAAGTTTCCTGATCGACAGATATCCGATACGGATTACGGCAGCCCATCACATAAATTTCGGGTAGGGTTTTAGGCGTTCCTTTAGCGAAAAGATTTCCTGCTGGTATAGTGTATGTTCCGTTAGCTTCCGGGTGAATACGTAGTACTTTACCGCGTAGGTCATTAGTATTTCCTGCCGAACGTTCCGCATCAAAGGTAGATCGGCCCGGCCTGCTGTCGATAGGGGCGTAGCCTTCTGATTCAAAAGGAACGGTATTGTCACCGGTTGAAAGATATAAGTTTTTGTTTTTATCCCATGCTAACGAACCACCAGAGTGGGCGCTAACCTCAGCATCTAACGGAACATCTAACAATATTTTTTCTGATTGGAGATCAAGAACGTTTGTTTTGCTGATTACGAACCGAGAAAGACGATTTTTATATGCATCGCCAACCATGGTTGAATAATAGAAATAGATGTAATTATTAGTGGTGAAATTTGGGTCGATAGTCATGCCCAGCATACCCTGTAATATTTTTTCTACAGCTTTAACCGGGAATTTATATACCAACGTAGTTTTATTGCCGATAGGATTGTAAACAAAGAAATTACCCGCGCGCTCTATAAAAAACACCCGCTTATCCGGCGCTACGGCTAGTTCCATAGGCTCGTTAAGATCGTTGTATAAAATGGTTTTTTTGAATCGGTTATCCTCTGGTTTTTTAAGCGCCAAAGTTGCAATGGTATTTGTTTTTAAAATAGCTGCTTTTTTGGGTTTGGGGTTATTAAAGGCGAATAATATAACGCACATACAAACCGTGCTGAATACGCCTATTATGGCTCTAAAGTATTTTACTTTGCGCATGAAAAAGGAATTTTTAGTTGGGTTATCAGACTTAACTTAGGTTTTGTTTACAATTCTACCATTTTACAATTTAACATCAGTAAAAAATGTCTTAATGTTATTTAAAATGTTAACAATAATGCCTTATGTTAATCATTTTGATTTATAAACGCTTAGCTTGTACTGATAATTAATGAGGAAATACCGTTTTAATATTTGCTGTTCGGTTGTGGTAATTGCATTATTGTTTGCAATGCGCGTTACCGATATATTTTGGTCTAAAAGATCGTAAACAGATAGTTTTAACTGGGCTCTGTCTTTCTTTAGCATTAATAACGTAACGGCAAGGTTTACAATGTTAGATGATTTTGGGAAACCCGGTGTTGCCTCCGGATTAAAACTATAACCATACCTTGCATCGAAAATAACCCTGTTGGGCCATCTGATGCTAACATCGGTGCCAACAGTATGCTTTAAAGTACTTACAGAGGCGAAGTTTACGTTCTTGTATTTTGTAAGTGATGCCAGGAGACTATAGTTTGTGTTAAAACTAATTGTCGAATTATAATTAAAGTTGATGTTTTGCAACGCGTTTAAGTTGTAGGTAGACTGCAGGCCCTCGTCTGTATTAAGAAAGAATGCCCGGCGGTTAAAATTACCGTTGAAGTTTGTGCTTACACCGATTTGCCATTTCTGGGTTTTCTTAAATTGCTTGCCTATGTTACCGCTAAAATAGGCGCTTATTGCATTATTCCTGTTTACATAAGTTGCAGTTCTGGCGCCTACAGAATCGATAGTGGTAATAGCTATAACTGTATTGTTTGTTAGCGTAATGCCGGTATTGAAATTTGTGTTGAGCTGTTTGTCATAATTGTAATTGTAAAAGTTAAAGGCAAAATTATGACTCCTGCCAGGCTCTAAGTTAGGGTTGCCGGTAGTTTTGTATAACTGACTATAAACTCTGACGATTGGCTGCATTTGATCAATTGACGGCTGATCAAGAGACTCGCTGTAATTAATAGAGTAACCTTGTCCGCTCATGCTAAATGCTGGGAAAAAGGCATAATATTTCTTTTCGATATTCTTGGCAGAGCTTATATTAAATTCATTTTTAACGTATTGGTTTTCAATGCCAACCCCCAACCTGATAGTTATTTTGCTATTAAGTTGATAACTGAATTGCGGTTTAAGGTTTTGCACAAACAGGTAACGGGTTAAGTCTTTACTTAATGTAAAAGACAGCAGATCATAAGATCCCGATATCGGGTCCTTATCATAGGTTAACCCTTTGTTTAATGTATTAAGATATCTTGAGCTAAAAAAAAACTCGCCGGTAAGTTTCCGGCTTATTGGTTGGTTATAGGTTATTAACAGATCAGCAGAGTTGTTTAGTGAATTATTATCGGTAGACCTATCTATTATTTGCGACTTAACTGCCGATACATATGAGGTTAAATTATAATAGTTAAGATCTTCTGATCCTGCTTTGGTTAATGATAAAGAATGATTTATAGTAATAGACCTGCCTTTTTTTCCCAACTTATGGTAAAACATAAAGGTATGCGAAAATGCGTTATTGATTATATCTGATGAACTATTGCTAAGGGTGCTGGTTATTTTAGGTAGTTGTGTATTAAAGGAATGTGCGTTATTGTCGGATATGTTCATCTGTGGGCTAATACTGAGCCTGGGTTCATATCTAATTCGCTTAATAGTATCTGGTATCCATTCTACCAACCCGCTAATGGCATGTTTTTGCTCATCGCGCCGCGAACTATATAGTGACGCGGAATTAATTACGGTTTTGCTAATTGTTTGTTGAATTGAAGATTTGCTGTCGTTATTGCGTATGGTGTTAGTGTAAAAATAGTTAAGGTTAAGCTTTAGTTTTTCGCCATAATTATTGTTGATGTTCAACCCTCCGGAAGTAACGCTTTCTATTCCTCCCCATCCCGGCCCGCCAAATGTGCCGTCCCATGTTTGGGTACCACCAGAACGATCAAAACCGCCCATAGTGTAAAGTTCACTGGATGAAAAGCCGGTTTTATTTAGGTTATTGGCCAGGCCTATAAAACTAATTTGCAACGTGTCCCTAAAGTTACTTAATATCCCCCCGGCCTCGTACCGGCCTCGGGAACCTATGCCGCCATATATTTTCCCCAGTGTGCTTTTCTTGATTTTGCTTTTCATTTTAAGGTTGATGATCTTTCCAACCTCCGTCTCGCTCAACTTATGGTCGGGGTCATTCTCCCGGTCATCATAAACCTGTATTTTATCAAGCATATCGGCATCAAGGTTTTTAGTGGCTACCCTGGGGTCGTCTCCAAAGAACCGTTTGCCGTCAATTAATAACTTGCTTATCTCTTTGCCATTAACAAATATGGCTCCGTCATAATTTACCTGTACACCAGGTAATAACCGCAAAAGGTCTTCAACTATAGCGTTTGGCCTGGTTTTAAAAGTTTCTGTATTAAACTCTATTGTGTCTTTCTTCATTACAATAGGCGACCTTTCGGCTCTTATAACTACTTCATTGAGGGTTTTTGCCGCAATTAACAACTCGCCCAGATCTTTTATTTCACCCGGTTTAAGTGCAAGCTTAATCCTAAGCGTATTATAACCCATAAATGATATGATCAATTTAGTATCCCTATTAGTAGGGATACCCGTGAGTTTAAAGCCGCCGTCTTGTTGGCTGATGGTATAAGAAATAAGCGTAGTGTCTTTTGAGTTGATAACCGCTACTGTAGCATGCTCTAATGGACCACCCGACAACGAATCAGTAACAATACCCTTTATAGATGCTTTGCTTTGGGCAAATACTGCCGATGAAAACAACAATGAAAGGACAAAAAATGCAACAAATTTGTTCATTATGCAACTAGGTAGCCTTGGCGTGGTAATAAATAGTTTGGTTAATTGGTTAACTTTCTAAAAGTATTTAATAACAATGATATATGGCGTTTTAGACGCCCTAATTCCCCGTAACATTTTTAACATAAAAGGATACGGGTAGGGGTATTATATATATTTGAGTAACCAATAAAACCCTTTATTAATGAGAACCCCAGTTAAAAATATTTTAAATGTTATTATGATTGCGTTGCTTGCCTCAACTGCCAGTAAAGCTCAAACAACATCAGCTCATACTAAGTATGTAAACACTTTTGTGGGTACAGAGGCAGTAGCAGACCCTAAATTGCTGGGCTATGTAGCTCCCAAAAATTGGCGGCCATGGTCGGGGCTTACATTTCCGGGCAGTTCTTTGCCAAACGCTATGGTACAGGTTAGCCCGATGACTAAATATCAGCCTGCGGGTGCGGGTTATGAGTACGAAGATTCTACTATTGTGGGTTTTAGTCATACTAATAAAGGGCATTGGAATTTTGGTAATGTGCCAATCCTGCCAATGTCAAATCCGGGTGCAGTATTTGGTTCCAGATTTTCGCATAAAAATGAAAGCTCATCGCCGGGTTTTTACCAGGTTTATTTGGATGACTATAAAATTAATGTGAGCATTACATCTACATTGAGGTGCGGTTATTATAAATATGAATACAAAAACAATACAGACAAGCAGATACTTTTTGACTTGTCTAAAGCCCTTAGCCGCGTAACAACCTGGAATATTGAGCAAGACGGCGACCATGCCATAAAAGGCTTTCAAGGCGGCGAAAATATCTACTTCTACGGTGTCTTAAATAATAAAATTGATAAGCTAGAAAAGAAGGATGAAGGCGAGAAGACAGGCTATGCTATAGTTCATTTAGCTAATGGTATTACAGGTCCGGTTGAGCTTAAAATAGGATTCTCATTTGTAAGTACTGCCAACGCAAAGCAAAATCTGGAGAAAGAAATAGGCAGCAAAACGTTCGATGTTATCCGCAAAGAAGCTAACCAAACCTGGGAAACCTTATTGTCATCAATTGAGGTAAATGGGGGTACTGAAAGGCAAAAAACCATGTTGTATTCTTGCTTTTACAGATCGTTTTTATGGCCTGTATTGCGCAGCGATGTAAATGGCGATTTTACAGACATTAAAAAGAATGTAGTTAATACCGGTATAGCTTATTATACCGAGCCTTCTTTATGGGATACCTACCGTAATAAAGATGTTTTGTTAGAACTGGTTAGCCCTGATGTTACCTTGAACGTTATCAAATCATTAAAAGACAAAGGTGATAAAACCGGGTATATTCCTACGTTTTTCCATGGCGATCATGGTGCATCATCAATTGCCGGGGCTTATTTAAGGGGTATTGATAATTTTGATATTAAAGGCACGTATCAAATACTATTACATAACGCCAACGTACCCGGAACCGGGCGCGGAGGTGGCCGCCAGTATCTGGCCAAATATTTGGCTAAAGGTTATATTCCTGATCCTGATCTTGCCAACCCAACCACTACTGCAAAAGGCACTGCCGGGGTATCTAAAACACTGGAGTATTCTTATGATGATTATTCGGTTGCGCAGATAGCTAAAAAATTAGGTGATACGGCCAATTACCGTATCCTGATGGCTCGATCTAAGAACTATAAGAATGTATTTAATAAGGCTAATAACTTTATGGAGGGCAGGTTAGAGGACGGCAGTTGGGTAAAGAACTTTAACCCGCAATATCCATATTATGAGTATATGTATCGCGAAGCAAATGCATGGCAGGTATCATTCTTCGCACCGCATGATATGCCGGGATTAATCGCGTTATACGGCGGCCCGAAACCTTTTGAGGCTAAGTTAGATTCGATGTTCAGCATACCTTGGAACCCTAAATACATTGCCCGTAATATTGAAACCTTTATAGGCCAGTATTGCCAGGGTAACCAGCCGGATCATGAAGCGCCTTTTGCTTACACATTTATAGGCAAGCCGGAAAAAACGCAGAAAGTCTTGGATAACATATTGAACAACCTATACGGCATGGGCCCAAGAGGCATAGAGCTTGCCGGTATGGATGATGCAGGCGAGATGTCGGCATGGTATGTATTTAGCGCATTGGGTTTGTACCCGGTATCGCCAACCGACCCTAAATATTTGGTAACCGTTCCACTTTTTGACGAAGTAAAATGGAGAACCAGCAACGGTAAATACATTACCATAACAAAACCCGGAAAGGGCAGGGCTATGACATCTATAACAGTAAATGGAAAGGTTAGCAAAGACATATTTGTATCGCACGATCTGTTTAAAAATGGTGGTACAATAGCTATCGCAACTAAGTAGATTAGTTCTTTAAACATTAAATCAAAAGCCGTTATAACTAACGGCTTTTGTTGTTTGTGAGTGGTGTGTTGTTTCACACGAATGTGAAACAGATGAAACAATGTTTTGAGGTAAATATCTGATAGTAAATTATTTATGAAAAACTGGTGAGACAAAATGAAACAACTTTTACGTCAGTTTATTTAGGTATGATATGGACACATTTATTTGATTATCAAATATTTGTAAATTGACTTATAGGTATATACGTTTAAGTCG
>DHIR01000014.1:3493-4159 GCA_002403905.1 Mucilaginibacter sp. UBA4741 | reverse complement strand
AAAATTTAAACAGGCTCTAAGTATGTATCAAAATTACTTCGTTATAAAACACCATCACAATCATCTATTATATAGGCAGTTATAAACATTTATACAGTTTTACACAGCTTGTTAAACTATTGAATTAAACATAATACTTAGTTAACATAGCCTTAACATTACACCTACACCTTTGTGGCATCAAAAATTCACTCATGAAAAAGATTTACGTAATCCTATTATCCTTTCTAATGCTGGGCGTTGCAGGTATTGCAAACGCGCAGATCACAACCTCGGTTTTAACCGGTAAGGTTAGCGACCAAAAAGGCATGTCAATGCCCGGTGTTTCTATCTCTGTATTAAACACCAGCACCGGCACCAAATATGCGGCGCAAACCAATGCCGATGGCCATTACAACATTCAAAACATTAACCCTGGTGGCCCTTATATAATAAGCGCTACTTATGTTGGTTATAAAAAAGATGAGCGTAGCGATATTACCTTACAACTAGGTAGTGCGACTTTTAACTTTTTATTAATTGAAAGTTCAACCTCATTAAGCGAAGTAAAAGTAAAAGCCAGCACAGGCCCGGCAAAAACAGGTGCAAGCACCCGGATAAACGCCAACCAAATACGTACACAGCCTAGCTTAAACCGAAGCTTGCAGGATTTAACCCGCAATACAC
>DHIR01000014.1:0-3364 GCA_002403905.1 Mucilaginibacter sp. UBA4741 | reverse complement strand
CAGGATTTAACCCGCAATACACCGCAAAGCAGTAACAACTCTTTCCAGGGTACAAATTACCGTTATAATAACGTAACGCTTGACGGTGCCATTAATAATGACGCTATTGGTTTTAGCCCATCATTAGGTGGACAGAACAATGCATCAGGCCAGGTAGGTAGCAGTACACGTACAAGCCCGGTATCGTTAGATGCTATACAAGATATACAAGTTTATGTTGCCCCTTACGATATTAAAATTGGTAACGTATTAGGTGGTAGTATTAATGCCGTAACCCGTAGTGGTACTAATGATGTTACCGGTTCTGTATACGGTTATGGCCGTGGCGCTTTCATGGTAGGTCCAAATAACGCCGTTCCAGCCTCTGGTGGCGATGGCTCAAAATTGCCATCAGCTTTTCATGACTTGAATACTGGTTTCCGTGTAGGTTTCCCTATCATCAAAAACAAATTATTCTTTTTTACCAGCGAGGAGTTTGCCCGCCGTGTTGACCCGGTTATTGCCGGTGCAGGTACTGCTGGTTCACAAAGCATACTTACTTTGGCTGATGCACAAGCTATCTCTGCAAAATTTGCAGCAGCCGGTTTTGATGCGGGTAGTTATGATAATACTACCATCTTCTCAAACTCAAACAAATACTTTAACCGTTTAGACTGGAACATTAATGATAATAACCAGTTAACTATACGTAACAATACTATTTCATCAACCGCTACTAACTTAGAGCGCGATCAGCAAAACTTCCGTTTTGGTAGTATTGATTATACCTCACATAATAACTCAACCTCAACAGTTGCCGAGTTAAAGTCTAAGTTCTCGGACAACGTAAGCAATAGCTTATTATTTGGCTACTCAAACGTACATGATTATCGTGCCCCTAACTCAAACCCGGCATTACCACAATTTGAAATTACCGGCAGTACCCCTGGTACCACCATATTTGCCGGTACCGACCGCGAGGCGGCTATTTTTGATATGCACCAAAAAACCACAGAGTTTACCGATAACTTAACCTGGACCAAAACAAAAACACCTTTACATTTGGCACACACAACGAGTTTTATGATATCACTTACAACTTTGTAAACGCATGGAATGGACGCGATTCATACAGCAGTGTTGCTAACTTCTTAGCCGATAACCCATCGCGGGTACGTGCTAACTTTAACTATACTAACAATACAAGGGATTATATTATTGCTAATCCATCAGCTAGGTTTAAAGTTAACCTGTTAAGCCTTTATGGCCAGGACGAAATACAGATAACTGATAATTTTAAATTAACTGCAGGTATCCGTTTTGATTATGCTGGCTTGCCAAACAAACAACCATTAAGCACAAAAACTACAGGTGCACCGGTTGATCCAAATTATGGCAATACCTTTACCTATACCAAGCCAAAAGATATTACCAATAAGTTTTTAGATAATGTTGAGATCAACCCACGCGTATCATTTAACTATGATGTTAATGGTGATCAAAGTTTGATTTTACGCGGCGGTAGCGGGTTCTTTACAGGTCGTATCCCGTTTGCATGGTTAGGTTACGCGTTTTATAACAATGGTGCAACTTATGGCGCTTATGATAACAAAACCCCTCCGGCAGGTGTTAGTCCGCTTCAAGCCCCTGCAAATGGCGCTGTCGCTTATGTACAGGCTCGTGGTGTTGATATAAACAATGCTGCCTGTGCTACACAAGCAGATTTAGTTGATAACAACTTTAAAATGCCGCAAGTATGGAGAAATAGCCTTGCAGTTGATTATACTACACAAGATCAATGGAAATTTACTTTAGAAGGTATTTATACTAAAGTAATACATGACCTTAAATTCCAACAGGTTAATACTACTGATAATGTAACTTATTATCCGTACGATACCCAGCATCAACAACCGATATTTATCAACACTAAGCCTAACGCGTTATATACCAATGCTTATGAGTTATCAAACACAAGCTTAGGTTATCGCTATAGCTTAACTGCACAAGTTGGTAAAGTATTTCCGTTTGGTTTAAGCGCTAACGTGGCTTATACTTATGGCCATTCAAAAGATGTTACCAACGGTATACGTAACTCAATGGAATCTAACTGGCAGTTAAACCAGGCTTTAAATCCTAATGATCCGGGCTTGGCTAACTCTAACTTTGATATCCGCAGCCGTATCGTATCAAACGTTAACTTCCGTCATAACTGGGATGTTGCCGGCGACTATACTGCTAACTTTACTTTCTTCTTTAGCGCGCAATCTGGTAATCCATATACTTACGGTTTTTATCCAAACGCTATAGATGGAACAGGCCAACAAGTAAGTTTAGCCTATATCCCTAAAGTAGGCGAAACTGCAAACTTCTTTACTGATATTGCAGGTGGCGCAACTGCAGTACAACAGGCAGCTGCTTTTGATCAGTTTATTGATAAAGACAAATACCTAAGCACTCGCCGTGGTCAATTTACACAGCGTAACGCTGCGTTTACACCATGGAACAATGATCTGGATTTCCGTTTCACACAGGATTTTAAATTTGGTAATGGTAAACACAAACAAATGTTAACCTTTACTTATGACATTGTTAACCTTACCAACCTGTTAAACAAAAAATGGGGACAATACTACTTCTCTCCAAATACGTTTAACTCAACATCGAGTATTGGTTTAACGCCGATTAAGGCTGGCACACCATCATTCGCTACTGCAGGAACAACTTATCCAAAGTATACTTTCCAGGATCCTGGAGTACCATACTCTGTTGATCTGTTCACTTCAAGATGGCAAATGCAATTTGGAATACGTTACAGCTTCTAATTCAAGAATAGTACATATACAGAAAAGGCCCCCGATAACTCGGGGGCCTTTCTTTTTTAACTCTATTTTCAATTATCCTGCTTGTTGGATATTGCGTTGTTGTTTTAATTCTTTTATCTCCATTTCAAACGCGCGCATACGGGCATGCAGTATGTCAAGCTCGGTACGCATCATTTGTATTTCCGTTATTAATTTTGGTGATTCGGCTTTGGTTATCTTTTTCTCGCCGGTGCCCAGTATCAACCACTCGGGCGAGTATTTTAGCTGGAAACATAGCTTGCTGATCAGGTAATAGCTTACTTCCTGCTTTTTGTTGATGACCTTGCTTATAAAGCCCTGGTCGACACCAATAGCACCGGCAAGTGCCAGCTGGCCGCCATGGTCTTTAACAATTACTTTTATACGCTTTACTATGCCGCCGTCTGCCATTATACCTGCAAGTATAAACAAAGTAGCATATAAAAGTAAAACCTTTATTAAAAGAATGGTAAGGGGTAATATTACGCTGTAGCAGATAATTTATTAGCTTTCTCTAACAAGTGGCTGTTGCACGAGTACCA
>DHIR01000229.1:18460-18670 GCA_002403905.1 Mucilaginibacter sp. UBA4741 | reverse complement strand
CTCAATTTTTGCTGATACGTAATAGGGCTGAGTTTTGCCTTTGGTTATTAAGTATTCGTACCCACGTATGGCGGCATCATAAGCCTCGTTAAAAACAAGGGTATGGCATAGTTCAAAAATATCGCTGCCATCTGTATTGGTTCTGCGGTCAAGGGCAAATGCTTGGTTGAGTGCCTGGTCGAAATCTTTTTGTTGTAAAAATTGCCAGGT
>DHIR01000229.1:17949-18192 GCA_002403905.1 Mucilaginibacter sp. UBA4741 | reverse complement strand
TTTTTGTTGTAAAAATTGCCAGGTCAATAAATTAATAAAAATGGTTTGCTGGGGATCTTTTTGTATTCGTTTTAATAAAGCTATGCGCAGCATATCATAATCTGCATCGCCTTCAAATAAAGTAGAAAAGGCGTTTTCTGCCTGGCTTAAAAACAAAGGGTTTTTAGGTAGTATATTTAAGTATTCTTCGGTTAACGCGGGCTTATCTCTTTTAAAGCGGTAAAGCGTTACCAACTCATACGC
>DHIR01000229.1:11473-17846 GCA_002403905.1 Mucilaginibacter sp. UBA4741 | reverse complement strand
GGCGTTACCAACTCATACGAGAAGAGGTCGTCATTGTGCAATAGCTTACGGCCCTGCTGAAATGTTTTTATGGCATAATCTGCATTGGTGCCCTGGTAAAACTGCATGGCCAGCATGGTAACGGCATTTTGATCGGCCGGTAGGTTTTTGATCATGTTATCATACAAGGCATTAGCCTTTTCTGTGTCGCCATGTTGCGTATAAATAGACCCTAGCGTAATAACATACTCTGTCGCAGCCGGATGCTTACGCATTATTTTTTTGGTGACGTTCTCGGCATCGTCAAACTTTTTAAGCGATAATAAGGTGGCAACATAACTGTTATAATAGGCGTCATTATCCTGTTTATAAAGCTTTTGATAAATTTCAAGGGCTTTTTGGTATTCGCCGTTAGCACTGTATTGTTTCGCCAGCAACAGCTCATCGCTTTGAGCAACGGCTACTGAGCAACAGGCAATAGCTAAAAAACAAAACACCAATATTCGCTTCATTGTATAAAAATAAATATTTAAAAATTAAACACGGCGCATATGTTGTTGATTATTTACATAACGCACAAGTAGGGTAAAATTGTAGTGACATTTTAAAAAAAGCTAAGTTATTTACATAATTTAACCTGATTATAACCCGGAGTTGAATATATAGAATGGTGAGGAGTCTGAAAACTTTAGTTTTAATTTTTGTAGTATTTGCTTTATGTGCCTGCAACAGAAACAAAGCTATAGAAATACCTATAAGCGAGTTTTTGAAAAACCCGGAGAAGACTTCGTTCAAAATATCGCCCGATGGTAAGTATGTATCATACTTAAAAAGATATAATGAAATACAAAACATCTTTATCCAATCTATTGCAAGCGGTAAAGAGGTAATGGCAACATCGTTTAGTGATTTTTCGGTAAGCGGCGATTATACCTGGACCTACGATAACCAGATACTTTTTAGCCAGGATAACTTGGGCGATGAGCATCCTATGCAAGTGCTGGATGTAAATACATTGAAAATAAAGACCATCTTATCAGAAGGGCAGGCCAAGGTAAGGATATTGAACAAAAGCAGGGCAACGCCTGATATTATCACTATCAGCATGAATAAGCGCGATTCGGCAAACTTTGATGTTTACAGGTTAAACATTAAAACCGGCGAATTAAAAACATACCTGGTAAACCTCGGTAATATTACCGAATGGCTGGTAGACGCCGACGCAAAAATACGCCTGATAAAAGCGACCAATGGCGTTGACGAAACCATACTATACCGCGCAAACGATAAGTCGAAATTCAGAGTTATCATCAAAAATAATTTCAGGAATTATGTGAGGCTCATTGCGTTTACAGGTGTAAAGAAAAATTTCTATGCCTTGTCAAACGTTGGGCGCGACAAAACTGCTTTTGTTGAGATAAACGCCGAAAACGGACAGGAAGAAAGGGTTATTTACGCTAATAATAATGCCGATATATTAAGAGCCGACTATTCGAAAATGAAACAGCGCCTTGAACTGGTATCATGGGAAGAAGCCAAGCCGCAAAAGCATTTTTTTAATGCCGAAATTAAAGCCATATATCAAAACCTTTACAAGCAGCTTAGCGGCAATGAACTAAATATCTCTGACAGGGACACGGCCGAAAATAGATTTATAGTTAGTACCTATACAGATAGGAGCAGGGGCGCGGTTTACCTTTATGAGCGCTTAAGCAATACGCTAACCAAACTTACCGATAACTCTAACATTAACCCCGGCGAGCTTTGTGTAAAAACACCTATCAGCTATACGGCAAGCGATGGGACGGTTATAAACGGGTACCTGACATTGCCATTAGTTGATGATAAAACCAACCTGCCAGTAGTAGTTATACCCCATGATGGGCCTTTTGGCTCTCGCGACTCATGGAATTATAACTTGGATGTTCAATTTTTAGCTAATCGCGGTTATGCGGTTTTACAGATTAATTACAGAGGGTCATCGGGATATGGCAAAGTGTTTTACAGCGCCGGCTTTAAAGAGTTGGGTGGTAAGATACAACAGGATATAACCGATGGTGTAAACTGGCTCATCGCCCAAAAAATTGCCAACCCTAAAAAAATAGCCATATACGGCCATGGCTTTGGCGGCTTTTCGGCATTGTATGGTATTTCGTTTAACCCCAAATTATACAACTGCGCCGTAATACAAGACGGGTTAATTAACTTATTTACTTATATTAAAACGGCACCGCCTTTCTACCAGCCGTTTTTGCAAAAGATGTATGCAACCATAGGCGACCCTGAAAAAGATGCCGACCAGTTGCGTTCAATTTCGCCGGTGTTTCATTCGGATAAGCCCAAAGTACCCATAATTATATTCCAGAATTTAAAAGCCCAGCGTGCTAATATTAACGAATTGGAACATTATATTCGTGAGTTACAAAGGCGCAATATACCTGTAAGGTATTTGCCTAGTAAAAACCAGCGTGGGTCAATTGGTAGTGAAAAAAAGCGAATGCAAAATTATGCTGATATTGAAAAATTTCTGGACAATAATATGCATGTTAAACCCTAATTGCCTGTGGTAATGAAAGGGCACACTACAGTTTACAGAAAAAACTCATTGCTAATTATTGCCTTTCTTTCCCTGGTAACTACTACCTTAATTGTTGGGCTTATAGTTGGTTATAAGCTGACTGCGCAAAATGTTGAAAATGATTTCGCGGCCAAAAAAAATAACGTGGTTGATAAATCTGTTATTGGCCCATACAATGATTTTTACCGAAATAAAATATTCGAAATAAACCTGTACTCAGGCTTGCTTGATTCATCTTCGGCTGCAAACTATGCCGATTCGGTTTTCCATAATTTTAAGTTTGTTACAAAAATGGTTTTTTACCAGGTTGTTGTGGGCAGCCAGGATAAAGGATATGCCGGTAATAATAATAGCCTGGGCGTATCTGCAAGGTCAATTTATGAGTATTTCCCTAATAAGGGCAAGGAGGTAAGACTAAAAAATGAAGACGAGATAAATGCGAATGATTTTAGGCAGATGGCTGATAAATTAAACGATTATATTGCCCGATACGATACACTAAAAGGCCCCGGACCTGATGAGCAAAGCGTGTTTTATAATACCAGGCCCGGTAAGATCAGCTTTTTAAATATCCCGGCCAACGCTGATCTGAAAACTTACCATGACCTGCAGCGGGTTAAATACTCCACATCCTTCTACAGACAAAATATGGTAACTTTTTATCTTGATCCTTATAAGCTGAAGATAAAGAATGCACACCCCGAGCTATACAATGCTATCTCAATAAAGCAGGTTGCTTATGATCCACCTGATATTGATCATACCAAACTTATTACTGATGAGGTAGCGCTACCCGGTGCATTCTCAGACTATAAGCTATATTTTACGTCGCCCAAGAATTATTTAAACAGCGAAATTTATCATCGCTTTTTGCCTATTGCCGGTGTTTTGCTGCTTATCTACTCGGTTTTTATGCTGATAGGGTGGCTTATATACCGTAACCTTAGCGTTAACTTAAAAATGTTTAAGCTACAGTATGACTTTATAAACAACTTTACGCACGAGTTTAAAACACCTGTAAGCGTTATAAAAATTGCAGGCTCAAACCTAAAAGGCGATAATGAACTAACCGACAGGCAACGCAAGCACTATGGTAAAATCCTGGATGAAGAGGCGGATAAGCTAAATGAGTTGATGAACAAATTGCTGTCATTTACGCAGTTGGAAAATAAATCTATCACCATAAAAAAAGATAAAATAAAAATTGAGCATTTTGTAAAGGGATATATTGATACCTTTAAAATAAAATACCCGCTTTTTAAACTGGACTATTCTATTGATAAAGAAGCGAAGTTTTTTTATACCGATACGGTATTATTAGGCAGTGTTTTTCAAAACTTAATAGAGAATGCGTATAAATATTCGCATTTGGATAAAAAAGAGCTTTTTATAAAAATAACGCTCGAAAAGCGTAATATTATATTTTCATTTATTGATAATGGTATAGGGATACCCAAAAGTGAATTGAGTAATATATTCAGAAAATTTTATAGATTAGAAAACCAATATAATCAAAACGGAAGCGTGGGCCTGGGCCTGGCATTTTGTAAAGAACTGGTTAATTTTATGGATGGCGATATAACCGTTAAAAGTAAAGTTGATATGGGTTCTGAATTTACTGTTACGCTGCCATACGCAAATTAAATTATGAACAAAGAAATAAAAATAGCGCTTGTTGAAGATGATGAAAACCTGCGTTTTTTGGTTGCAGAGCGCCTGCAATCAGAAGGTTATAAAGTGCTGGAAGCCAATAATGGTGACGAAGCAGAGGCATTGATACTGGCCGAGCAGCCCGATATTGTTTTGCTGGATTGGATGCTGCCCGGCAAACAAGGTGCAGAAGTTTGCACCAACCTCCGTGCAAAAGGTTTTGATGGTATTGTAATTATGACCACCGCCAAGCAACAGGATATTGATAAAATATCTGCCTACGGCTTTGGCGTATCCGATTATGTAACCAAGCCATTTAACATGGATGTGGTAGTTGCGCTGATCGAAAACAAAATAAAGTTTGCGTTAAATAACGAAAAATCAGAAACGTATAGCTTCGCTAATATGGAGCATCATCCCAATACGCATTTACTGATACGTGATGGCCGCAAAATTGAGCTGACCATATTAGAGAACCGCATATTACTATACTTCCTTAAAAATAAAAATAAGGTTATAAACCGCGAAGAGCTAATGATGGAAGTATGGGGCTACAATGCCGATGTTAATACCCGTACGCTGGATATGCACATTGTAAGGCTACGTAAGAAAATAGAAACAAACCCTGATTATCCGCAGTTCTTACAAACTGTAAGGGGGATTGGGTATAAGTTTGTTTACCAGGCATAAAGGTTTAATACTATAAACTTTCAAATAGTGTTTTAAATGTCGACAAAGTTATAATTGATGAATTACCATATTTGTCGACATTTAATAGCAATTTATCTCCTGTAATAAAATAGTCTGCTTTTGCGGATTTACATAGTGCAAAAAGATAATTGTCTTTTTCGTCAGCAACCACTTCAGTGATTTTATTTACTTCAAAAAAGGTTGTTGTTAGTTCATGAAAATGAATCAACTCTTCGATGTAATCTTTAGAGAAATATTTTCCGAATTTCGGCCTTAATAATACTGTAATTAATTCATCAAGCAATTGGTCACAACTTGCTATAACAACCTCTCTACTATTTAGAATCTCGATAAAATCTAATTGTTTATTCAGTGCCAGTGAAATCCAAATGTTTGTATCTAATGCAACAATCATTAAGATTTAGCCCTTACAGCCCTAACCTCTTCTACTATTTCATCCATAGATGGTAACGGGCCATCGCTCATAATACTATTCAACTTTTTCGATAAAGCTGATACATGAGGTTCTACAATTACGCCAAGTTCTTTGAGTAAAGATTTGACCAACTTTGACTTTTTTTCGGGAATTTGTATCATTAACCTTTCCATACTCAAATATAATAAATCTTACTTACACTTATTAACTTGATTTTTTAAAGTTTTTTGAACTTACAAAATCTCCATAAAAAGTCTTTTGAGCAATAGCGTCATAGCCATACTGCTCAAACTGCTTATTAATATCAGGCAATACCGATGTTTCAATGCCACATACTATCTTAAAAAACACAAACATTGTTTTAAGCATCACGTTTTGCCACCACTTGCCGGTTAGCTGGAAATCTGTATTGAGCCATAAGCCGTCAGTTTTAAGCAGCGGATGTAAATGATCAAAGACCTTTTGCAGCGTATCTCCTGTAAAATTATCAAACAGGAATGGGGTTATAATAATATCGAATTTCTCTGCAAATGATACTTCTTCTACCGGGCTATTTATAAAAATTACATCATTATCGCCAACAGCTCTTTTTTTAGATAACGCCATCATATTTGCCGATATTTCTACATAAGTAATTTTTAAGCCTGATGGATGGATTTTAGCTATTTCCTCCAATATCCATCCTGTGCCACCGCCAGCAATAAGAATGCTTGAATTTGGTTTGATAAACGAAAGCAGGTACACCTGGGCATTGATCAGCGATTTGCCGTAAAATAGCTTGGATAAGCTATCATAAAACCAGGCAGAGTTATCATAATTGGAAGCCATTTTTAGTTGAATATAAGGATTTTTAATTCTTTTAAAATTTGTATTTTTGAATATGGGCAAAACTAAATCAGATAAAATCAATTACGCAATTCCCGGAGACGCTATCAGTCAGAAGGAATTTGAACAGATGATAAAAAAAGCTGAAAAAGGGCCTTTCCATTCTATTGACGTACTAAAAGCTGATTTGGAAAAATGGAAGGCGAAGTACTTGA
>DHIR01000229.1:10960-11308 GCA_002403905.1 Mucilaginibacter sp. UBA4741 | reverse complement strand
CGCTTTGGTAAGCCTTGAGCAAATTTATGAATACGGAATAGAAACTTTTGCATTTACAGCAGCAACAGTTTTTATTGAAGAAATTTCTTTACGTATCGAACAATTAGCTACTGACTATCTTTTACATCCCGAATGCAGGTACTTGATTACTAAATCAAAAATGTACCGTAATATAATCTACGGTAGTTATATTGCTATTTATCGAATAATGCCCAGCCGTATTGAAGTTTTAAATGTTTTACATAATAGTCGCAGTGTATCAACAATTAAAACTTCACGAAAAATAAAACTTTAAACTTTTTTAACCTAAAAAATTTGCTTAAACCCCGCTGGCGCAAGTATGTCGGG
>DHIR01000229.1:944-10801 GCA_002403905.1 Mucilaginibacter sp. UBA4741 | reverse complement strand
CCCCGCTGGCGCAAGTATGTCGGGCCAGACAAGTGCGGCAAAGGCTACTTGTGCTTACAGTCAAAAAATCTTGTTAAACACCACCAGCATCACATACTGCAATATCAACACCCCATCAAGGTAAAAAAAGTAGTAGTACTCGTTCCTCTTCCATTTTGATTTAAAGATGAGCCAGCCTGCTAAAAATGCGGTAAGCGTTAAAGCAAAAAAGTCGGTATTAAAGCCATTGTTCTTGTACAAAAACAATAAAACAATATAGCCTGCTAATAAAAACTGGCAGAACAGGTAAGCGCGTTTTTCGCCTATTACTACGGGTATGGTTTTTAAGCCCGATTCGCGGTCCTCAAACAAGTCGCGTATATCAAACGGAACAGTTAGGGCAGCTATAAACAAAAATCGCTTAGCTAGCAGTATAGTGGTGTCACGTAACGAAATATTGGTTAGGTGCATATTCTGCGCTTCTAGTATAGGCAGTAATACAGTGCTCATGGTCCAAACCAGGGTTATTAAAAACTGTTTAAGGCCGGGGATGTTACGCAAGCCAAATTTTTGATCAGCCAGGGTAAACAGAGGCAGGCTATAACAGAAAGATATTGCTCCCAGGAAAATAAGAAGTAACCTGGATTCAGTAGATATTAAAAAAAATAATGGGACAAGTGATAGTATAGAAACAATGGTTAATGTCACCATTAACCTATGGTGTGCAAAGAACCAGCGCACACGTACTAAACTTGATTTCTCCGGATTTTTAGGTTTAGTTAATAAAATAGAGAAATTGTAAATGCCTATTGTTGATATGAACAATAATGCCAGTATGGTATATAATGGCTTTGAGCCTATTAAATAAAAAGTAACCAATCCCTGCGCGACAGCGCATAAAGACATGAATACATTACTAAATAATAAAAAATCAAAAACAGATTTAAGTAGTTTTTTCATTTATGATGAGATGCCCACCTATAACTGTTAAACTTTTTGTAGTAAAGGATCATGGGCAGATCTTAGTGTAAATATCGTAATCTCCGGCAATATTCCAACCCTGCCGGGGAAACCTAAAAAGCCGTAGCCAACATTTACGTATAATTGCTGGTTGCCCTCGTAGTAAAGGCCGGCCCATTCTTTATAAACATACTCAACCGGGCTCCATTGAAAATGCTCTGCACGTACGCCAAACTGCATGCCGTGGGTATGGCCCGAAAACATTACATCTATCTGCGGGTAATGCGGTAATATCTGCGCCCGCCAGTGCGATGGATCATGTGATAACAATAGCTTAACCGGTAATTCTTCGGTGCCTTTTATAGTAGGCTCCATCTTACCGTATTTAGGGAAACGGGTTAACTCGCCCCAGTTCTCACAACCTAATATGCCTATCTCCTCGCCGTTTACTTTAAGGCGGCGGTTCTCATTAAGCAATAAATCCCAGCCCATGTTTTTATGGGTGACGATCAGATCATCAAGGTTTTTCTTTTTGGCGGCTGGCGATGACCAATCGTGATAGTAATCGCCATAATCATGATTGCCTAAAGTAGAGAAAACCCCAAGCGGCGCTTTTACTTTACTGAATATATCCTGATAGCCATAAACCTCATCGGTGCGCCTGTTTACCAAATCGCCGGTAAAAAATATAACATCAGGCTTTTGGCCCAGCAGTATATCCACTCCGCCTTTTACCGCTTTTTTATTGTAGAAACTGCCCGAGTGGATATCAGATATCTGCCCGATCTTCATCCCATCAAATGATTTTGGCAGATTAGGCAAATAAAGATTTTGGTATCTTACCCTATAATCATAAGCGCCGGCCATTATGCCGTAGCCTATTCCGGCTAAGGGAACGGCGCCGGTAATTAACCCGGCTTTCATTAAAAATTCTGAGCGGGGGATGGTGTTTTTTGCAGGCTCTTTAGTTGATACCGGCTTTCTTTTTAGCCTTACAATTAACCGCCTTATATCATCAGCCAAAACAAATGGTAAAAAGGTCACCTTAACAATCATCAGCACAAAAAACAGCATTAAAAAACCCGCGCGAACACCCACGGGTATATTCATATAAATGCTGACGATGGTACCGGTTATTAGTATTATTGAAAATACAGTATAACCCAACTTAAACCATTTGCCTTTAATAAAGCCGCGCTTTTTAAAAGCTACTGTGAAACCACTAAACAAATATTGGTCGAACAATAACAGGCCCAGGCCCAATAAAATAATAGTAAATAGCTGACTTTGCATTTAATGTTTAGTAACGATCATCATCTATATCCAGATCGTCATCATCGGGCTGCAAATTAAACAAACTGTTAAACATATCAGAGAAAGCGAAGCCATTATCTAAAAATCCTTTGCTTAATTGTGAGAACTCAGCCAGGCCATGCAGTACAAATTCCATCAATATCAACTGTTGGCTCTCCACCAAACGTGGGTGGATCTTTTTAACCAATTCTTTTAAACCGGTAACAGAGTTGAGCACCTTTTTATATTCGGCAAGCGGCAGGTCGTCTAATACGGCCACGCTGTTACCATCGCTAAACCAGTTAATGATCTCGGAGTATGGGTTTGGCGCTTTGGCTTTCTTGGCCTTTTCAGGATCGGGGAAGAATTTAACCAATAAAGTTTTTATGGCTTTGCCGATAAGTATGTTAGCCACTTTAGCCGGACCTTCTAATTCGCCCTCGTAAACCAACTCTATTTTACCGGTAATGGCCGGGATAACACCCAGGAAATCGGCAATGCGCACAAAGGTTTTATCCTCATGGTTAATGATCATACGGCGCTCGGCGTTGCTTATCAGGTTCTCGTAGGCCGATATAGTTAAACGTGCTGATACCCCCGATTTTTTATCGATATACTCAGAATTACGAGCCTCGAAAGCAATTTGCTCTACCAGATCTTTTACTAAACCATCAGCTTCAACCGCAACTCGTTGTTCCTGAGTAAGTGATGCTTCCTGCTGGGTGATCTTACGCGAGATCTCAACAGATCGCGGATAGTGCGTCAATATCTGGCTCTCTATACGGTCCTTTAACGGAGTAACTATTGATCCACGATTAGTATAATCTTCGGGGTTGGCTGTAAATACAAATTGGATATCCAATGGTAAACGCAGTTTAAAACCACGGATCTGGATATCACGTTCCTGCAGGATATTGAATAGCGATACCTGGATACGTGCCTGCAGATCGGGCAACTCATTGATAACAAATATCCCTCTATGCGCACGCGGAATTAATCCGAAGTGTATTACCCGCTCGTCCGAATAGGTCAGCTTCATGGTAGCCGCTTTAATAGGGTCAACATCACCAATTAAGTCTGCAACGGTAACATCGGGTGTAGCCAATTTTTCGGTATAACGTTCAGATCTATGTATCCAGGCGATAGGGGTGTCGTCACCCTTTTCTTCTACTATATAATGCCCGAACCATGATATAGGGTTCAATGGGTCATCAAACAATTCTGAGCCTTCTATATAAGGTATATATTCATCCAGTAAGTTAACCAATAAACGCGCTATACGTGTTTTGGCCTGCCCGCGTAAACCTAGCAATAGTATGTTATGGCGCGATAGGATAGCAGTTTGCAGATCAGGAATTACGGTATCCTCAAAACCGATAATACCCTCAAAACCACCTTCTTCTTTTTTCTTTAATTGGGTGATCAGGTTTCGTCTTAATTCATCCTTAACCGATTCACTTTTGTAGCCCGATTGTTTTAGCTGGCCAAGGGTAGTTATATTTTGTTTGTTAGTCATAGTAGTCATTAAGTCACTGGGTCATTAAGTCATTAGTTATTTGCACATCCGCACATTTACCTAACATTCTTTCTTCTATTCTTAGCGTAGTCCTCAAAAATGTACTCGCCTAAATTGTTAAGCGAGCTATAAAAAGCCTTGCCGCCGTTTGTTTCGGTAAATTGCCTTACAAACTGTTGCAGGTAGGGGTCTTTAGCTATCATAAAAGTGGTGATAGGTATCTTTAGGCGCTTGCATTGGGCAGCCATATTCAAGGTTTTGTTAACCACTTTACGATCCAGCCCAATACTGTTTTTATAATACTTGGTGCCCTCTTTTAAGCAAGTAGGTTTACCATCGGTTATCATAAATATTTGTTTGTTCTGTGTTTTACGGCGGCGCAATATATCCGTAGCCAACTCTAACCCTGCATAAGTATTGGTGTGGAACGGACCTACTTGTAGGTAAGGTAAATCCTGCAAAGTAATGGGCCAGGCATCGTTACCAAATACCACAATGTCCAAAGTGTCTTTAGGATATTTGGTACGAATCAGTTCGGCCAACGCCATGGCTACTTTTTTGGCGGGAGTTATCCTGTCTTCGCCGTATAAGATCATAGAGTGCGATATGTCTATCATCAGCACGGTGCTGGTTAGGGTCTTATAATCCATCTCCTCTACTTCCAGGTCGCGCTCGGTCATCATAAAATCGCCTATGCCGTGGTTAACCTGCGCGTTGTGGATAGATTGCGTCATGTCTATCTGGTCCAGGCTATCGCCAAACTCAAATTCGCGGCGCTCCGAGTTTCGCTCATCGCCCTGCCCGCTTTGCGGCGAACGGTGATTACCCTTACCCGATTTTTTAAGCTTGCCAAATATCTCCTCTAAAGCACTTTGCCGTATACTTTGCTCTGTTTTAGCGGTGATGCTAAAATTGCCATTTTGATTGTCTTCACTTAAATAGCCTTTTTGCTTCAACTCGTCAATAAAATCGCCCATGCCGTAATCGTCATTGGTGAGTTTGTATTGCTTGTCCAGCTCGTTTAACCAGGCCAAAGCTTCGCCGGCATCGCCCGCGGTATAGTTGAGCAATTCAAGAAATAACTTTAATAATTCTTCAAATCCGCCTTTTGGAATTTGGTTGGGGGTAAACTTCGAAAATCCGAAACCACGCATATTTTGCCTTTCAATTATAAAATAACGCATTATTTCGCGCAAAAGTTTGATGGGAGAGGTATTAAGTTGAATTGTTAGGTAGGGATGACAAAGCGGGTGTTAATGATTAGAGGTTAGTGATTAGTTGATCACTTGAGGTGTTTGTTTCACGAAAATGTGAAACAAATGAAACAGATGAAACAGATGAAACAAGATTTTGGAGTAACATATTGTAAATAAGTTGTTTGTAAAAACAGGGTGAAACAAAATGAAACAACTTTTACGTCAGTATTTTTAGGAATGATTTTATGATTATTATTTGATAATCAAATAGATGCAAAACAGCTATTTTAGGCATAGTGAAACAAGCTTTTTGGAACTGGATGAAATAACTTTTAAGTCAGGATTGGTGTTTGTCATGGATAAGGGTATAATCTGGGACATTACCAGACTTCCGAAGTTTCTAAAACTTCGGAAGTCTTTTTACTACCTTTATTTCGATGTACGAGGATATCCAACTAATAAACAACCAAGCCATCCACAACTTCGAATTATTTGTTGATGGGCACCGCGCTTTTATAGACTACCAGCAACGCGGCGATAAATTCTTTTTAATACATACCGAAGTGCCGCGCGAACTGGAGGGCCGGGGTGTTGCCGCAGCTTTAGTAGAGAAAACCTTTAAATACCTGGAAGCAAATAACTTTAAAATAGTGCCTTACTGCGAATACATTAAAGCCTATTTAAAGCGTCATCCGGAATGGGAACGATTGATTGCCTGAGCTTATTTCACCATTAACTCCATAATAGCCTCTACATACAGCGGGTTAGCGCCGCGTTTGCCGGTTACAAAGGCGCCTACGGCGCAGGCACGTTCCAATACTTGTTGCATGGGTTGTTTGTTTAGCAGGCCGATAATAAATGTGGCTAAAAACGAATCGCCGGCACCTACGGTATCAACCACATCAACGGTAAAGCCGGGGTGTTCATAAAACTCATGATCATGCCATACTATAGCGCCGTTTTCGCCGCGGGTTACGCAAATGGTTTTAGCATGATATTTACTACGAAACTCGTTTATCTTATCTTTCAGATCACCTTTACTGCCGCTTATCAACAGGTTAGCTTCATCTTCATTCATCTTTACCACATCAGCATGGGCCGCAAGGGTTTGTATGGTTGATAACGTATAATGTGGCGCACGTAAATTAACGTCAAATATTTTTAGCGCTTTAGTTTCGTTCAGCAGATTCAACAGCGTATCGCGAGTAGTACCTTCGCGGCAAACCAGGCTGCCAAAAACTATCGCGGTTGCCTGTTTAGCGCATTTGGTAAGCGGGGTTTTGGTTTTAATATTGTCCCATGATACCGGTTGTGGTATAATATAGGTTGCCTGCTGGTTCTCGTCCAGTTGTACGGTAACTTCGCAGGTGGGTAAATTTTCGTCTGTTTGTATCAGGTCGCTAAATAGTCGGTTGTCTTTTAAAAAATTAATCAGCTCAATACCCGATGGATCGATGCCAACACTACTGGCAAATGATACACTAGCGCCTTGTTGCGCCAGGTGGAAAGCTACATTCATGGTGGCGCCGCCGGCTACTTTTTCATCGCCAAAGGCATCCCATAAAACTTCGCCGAAACATAGTATATTTTTTTTCATAAAAACAGGTAGTGCTAAAACGCCAAAGCTAAAAGGTTTTTTTGGTTTTAACGTTAATTTAAAGTTATGGTTTTGGTAGCATAATTTGTTAATAACTTAATATCCATTCATAAATCGCCGGGGAAATAATTATATTTAGTTTATGAAAAAGATCATCCTTTCTTGTCTCTTGCTACTTAACTCTTGTTTCCTGCTGCATGCGCAGGATAAACAAGCCATTATAAAACTAATGGACGACCAACGCCAAGCCTGGAACCGCGGCGACGTGGACGGTTTTATGCAGGGCTACTGGAAATCAGACTCGCTGATGTTTGTAGGTAAAACCGGCCCAACCTATGGCTGGCAAAACACGCTAAACAACTACAAACGCGGCTACCCCGATAAAGCCGCGATGGGCATATTAACCTTCGAAATAAAAAAAGTACAGATACTGGATGCTACCAACGCTTTTGTATTTGGCGCCTGGCACCTAAAACGCGAAAAGGACGAACCGGGAGGGTATTATACGCTATGGTTTAGAAAGATTGATGGGGTGTGGAAGATAGTGGTGGATCATACGGGTTAAAAGATATCATGTGTTTTGTTCTGCCAAAGCTTTATCCGCTCTCTTAACCGCTAACCCTTCCTTCCAATCCATATAACGGGTTTTAAAATTGCGTTTCATAATATCGTCAAACTTGCGTTGGATGGTGAGGTTGTACAGGCTTTTGGCTTTAATGGCCCACGAGCTATCCCAGGCGCGCAGCGATATGGCGAACGATCCATCCAGGTATTTCATCCAATGCCAGTAGCCGGTAGGCATAAATAGTGTGTCGCCATGCTCTAAAATAATTTCCTGGCCCTCTACACCGTCTAGCGCGGGGAATTTAGCGTAGTCTGGATTTTCAATATCATAATCCTCTAAAGCATAAGTAGCAAAGGGGATCTGATAAAGGCGTTCACTCCATTTATTATCAAATAAAATAACATGCTTGCGCCCGTTAAAATGGGTGTGGAAAATGTGGGCGAGATCGATATCAAAATGCAGGAAAGTAATTGATCCGGCACCGCCGAAAAACATATTGGGATATTTATCCAGGAAACCGCCCATCAGGTCGGTAGGCGATCGGTAATCATCCAGCAACTTAGGGGCGTGCTTTATCGGGTCGAACAAAAATATACGCAGATCGGTAGGTTCTTTTTGTATCAGATCTATGTAGTCGCCAAACTTCATTTCGGCAGCCGATGCGTTGATTGGTTTTGACGGATCTGCTTTAGCGCTATCGTAAAGCGGCACAATTTGGTCGCCAACGGTTTCTTTTAAATACTCGAAGGTCCACTTTTTTAGTGCGGGCCAGCTTTGTGTGGCTTCGCGAATAACCAGCGGCTTGCGCGGCTTTAAGTAATTGTTTATAAAATCGTCTTTGTTAATGTTGTCAACCCTATCAATAGGGGTTAAAATAATACCCATGTTCACTAATAATTAACGCACAAAACTAATTAATACCATAAATACGGCAGGCGGCGTTATTTGTTTTTGATATTTTGTTGACAATTTCTCAGTTGGCAGTTGGCAGCAGTTTTAGGCAAACAAAAAAGCCCGGTGCATTTGCAACGGGGCTTTCACATTTATAGGTAGATATAAGTAATTTATGGCTACGGTTTCCAGTTCTGCCAACGAACTCCAGCATACTGCTTACCGCTACAGCCATAAATTATCTATTTAGGTATTAATACAGTATTTACCACATGTATTACGCCATTACTTTGGTTAACGTCGGCAATGGTAATCCATGATTTGCCTCCTTTTTCGTCAACCAGGTATAATTTTTTGCCTTTGGCTTTTACCCAAAGTTTACCACCTTGTACGGTAGTTAATTCGCCTTTACCGGCTTTAACTTTTGCCCATAGGTCGGCAGCGCTTAATTTGCCAGCCACAACATGATACGTTAGTATTTTTGTAAGGGTTGCTTTGTTCTCTGGTTTTACCAAAGTTTCTACAGTGCCTTTAGGCAATTTGTTAAACGCTTCGTTAGTTGGCGCAAATACAGTAAATGGGCCCGCCGACTCTAAAGTTTCAACCAAACCTGCAGCTTTAACAGCAGCAACTAAAGTGGTATGGTCTTTTGAGTTTACAGCATTCTCTACTATGTTTTTTGTAGGATACATTGCTGCGCCGCCAACCATTTTGGTTTGAGCATAAGTGTTTGGCGCAATCGCGATAGCTGCTAAAGCAAACGCCGAGATAATTAATTTTTTCATAATTGTTTTTAAAGTTATTTGTTGGAAGATACGGCGGCTTTTAAAGGACGGTTTTTAAAATCGTATAGCTATCAGTTGTTGTTTTTTTTAAACCGAAACTAGCTTATCTGCGTAAATACGCGCCCCTGAGCCCTACCTACCCACCTACCCGAAAAGGGCTACTGCGTGGACGCGTTTTTTTAAATAAATGTCATTTCGATAGAGCCGGGGCGGTAGTGCGATGGCGCGAAAGAGAAATCTTATACGAGCGATTGCTTAGCAATACGTTTAAGATTTCTCACTCGTACCTCGTATCGAAATGACATCCTTATTTAATGATTTAGAGGGGGCTGAAAAACAGCTCGCCGGCTATATGGTCGGCATATAATTTACCGGTTTGGGTAAGGTAAATTATATTATCTTTTTTTATGATCCATTCCTTTTCTAAGAAAGGTTGGGCTTCGTTTATTAGGACCTTGGCCGATGTCGCGGCAATAGCATTTAACTTATCCAGATCAAGCCCCCAAATGGTACGTAATGAGGTCATGATATACTCGTTCAGGCGGTTGCTTTCGGTCAGATGCTCCGTTTCGGCAGGCAGGGTATTAGTTTGGATGGATCTGATATACTTTGCATTATTGGCAATGTTCCACTGCCGGGCTTCGCCATTATAAGAGTGTGCCGATGGGCCTATCCCCAGATACTTTACTCCATGCCAGTAATTAGAGTTATGCCTGCTGTAATGCCCCGGTTTGCAAAAGTTTGATATTTCATAATGTTCAAAGCCGTGGGTTTGCATGGCGTCCATCAGCAGGTTAAACTGCTCGGCGCTTTGCTGCTCGTTCATAGCAGGTTGTTTTTTATTGCGGATGAAAGATGCTAGCGCCGTTTTCGGCTCAACCGTCATGGAATAAGCCGATACATGGGGTACATCCAGCTCAAAAACTTTATCAAGGTTATGCTTCCATTTTTGCTCAGTAAGCAGGGGGTAGCCGTATATCAGGTCGACAGTTATATTTTCAAACCCGCTATCCTGCGCCCGTTTAACCGATGCCTCTGCCTCATTGGCGCGGTGTACGCGGTTCATCCATTGCAG
>DHIR01000229.1:484-712 GCA_002403905.1 Mucilaginibacter sp. UBA4741 | reverse complement strand
CCATTGCAGGTCGTCATCAAAAAAAGATTGTATGCCTATACTGAAACGATTGACCGGTGTTTGGCGCAGGGACTGTAGTTTGGCTTTGTCAAGGTCATCAGGATTAGCCTCTAAGGTAATCTCGGCATCTGTAGCTACGGTGTGTAAGCCGGTGATGGTATCCAGTAGTAAATTAATATCGCCAGTTTCTAAAATTGATGGTGTGCCGCCGCCAAAATAAATGGTTTC
>DHIR01000229.1:0-216 GCA_002403905.1 Mucilaginibacter sp. UBA4741 | reverse complement strand
GCCGCCGCCAAAATAAATGGTTTCGATAGTATCATTAAGCAGGTAGTTTTTTTGCAGCTGGATCTCTTTTACCAAAGCCTGTAAAAGCTCATCCTTGTATTTTAGAGAAGTGCTAAAATGGAAATCGCAGTAATGACAGGCTTGTTTGCAAAAAGGAATATGTAGGTAAATACCGGCCATGTTTTACGAGTCCGTTAATTGAAATAAATTATTATA
>DHIR01000226.1 GCA_002403905.1 Mucilaginibacter sp. UBA4741 | reverse complement strand
CAGCATGAGCGAACAAATTTACACTTTCCGCGATCCATCGTTTAATCTTAACCAGGCCTACTATTATACATTGTTAATACAGGTAGATGCTATGTCATTTTCGTATGCCATAACCTACAAAAAACAGTTAATTGCCTGGGATACCAACTGTAGTTTAAATGAACTTTCTGACCCGCAGGAATTGGCCGAGGAATTAACATCAACTTATAAAAAAGTGGTTGTTGGCTTACCGGCCAACGGATTTACATTGGTACCTGCACCGCTTTTCAGTAAAAATCAAATAGCTAATTATGGCCGCTTGCTGGATGTAAAACCGGATGAGGGTGTTTTAGCGCAAGTGCTGGATAAGCAAAACTTTATTATTTATAAGGTCGACGAAAAGATATTATCCGCAGTGCAAAAGTTTGATATGGATAATACGGTTTATTTAAATAAAGGCTGGATAACAGCAGTGGCGCAAAGCAATCCATCAAACCAGGACCTTTACCTCCATGCAGAGAATGGCAAAGCCGAATTTTTATATTGTAAAGATGGTAAGATCCGTCTTTACAATAATTTTGAATATAAAAACGAAGATGATCTGGTTTATTTTGCTTCATTTGTGGTTGAAGAATTAGAACTATATGCTCAAAACGTACATCTTAAATTAAGCGGAAACATAAAGCCTGAAGATAGATATAGCCTTCGGCTGGCCGAGTTTTTCCAGCACATAGTGTTCTTTAATCCGCAATTATTAGAGTTGCCTGAGCAAATAGACTCAAAACAGGTATTGACTTTAGCAGCATTGTCATTATGCGGATCATTGGAGGTACTTTAAAAGGATTAAGGCTTAATCCGCCCAAAAACTTACCGGTACGCCCTACTACCGATCTTGCAAAGGAAGCGTTATTTAATATCCTGCTAAACCAAATAGAGTTTGATGATATTAAGGTGCTTGACCTTTTTTGTGGTACAGGCAACATTGCCTATGAGTTTGCATCGCGCGGCGCTAAACAGGTTATAGCGGTAGATCGTAGTATCCATTGCATTAACTATATTAAAGACACCAGCCGCCAACATGGCTTAACCAATATAAAAACTTTTAAAGCCGATATTTTTAAATACCTGCAGGTTGAAACAGAACAATATGACCTGATATTTGCCGATCCGCCATACGATATGAACCAGATTCCGGAGATACCGAAGATCATTTTTGAAAAAAATCTATTGTCGCCCGATGGTTTATTAATTGTAGAGCATCAATCCATGCAGAACCTAAGTAATCATCCTGCATTTGTTGAACAGCGTAAGTATGGGCACTCATCATTCTCATTTTTTAAAAACTAGTACACTAACCCAATGAAAAAAAATGTATTGCATATTTTAGTAACACTTTGCGTTATTATCAGCCTACAAAGCTGCCATACCGGCACGCCGGGAGTATGGGTAAATGGCGATATTAACAGCGATATTAAAAAGCAAATTACAGCGCTTAATCAAAAGCTTTTTAAAGCGATCATGGCAAGGGACGCCAACGGTGTTAAAGCGCTTCTATCGCCAAAACTGCTTCAAAAAGCAGGTAAAAAGTTAGATACGCTGATATATACTTCGGCACAAAACTTTCAAGCTAAAGATTATGAGGTGTTGGACGAGTATTATACCAAGTACCATGTAAAAGGACCGCCGGATACACTGTTATCAAACAAGGGAAACATCAGCGATTATATGGTAAGTTACAAAGCCATGAATGCGGAAATGTACACTTCATTGTTGGTGACAAAAGACCTGCCGGTAAATGGATTAATGTTGGTTGTTTACGGTAAGTATGGTAACGAGTGGAAGATAAATGTACTACAGATTGGCGAGTACAGCATAAATAATAAAACAGCGCCTGATTATTATAAAATGTCGAAAGAGGAATATGGTAAAGGAAATTTAGTAGATGCTACTGATTTGATTATTATAACCTCACAATTAGCTAACCCGGCAGGCGATTTCTTTAAATATATCCATGAGGATACGATGAGAATTTTCTCTGCTACAATTTTAAACGAAGCAAATAACCGCTTCAGCTTCCCCGTAGTTATTGACAAAATTACAACCAAACCTCAAATTTTTTCTGTAGAACCTCAGTTTATTGGCGAGGCCGGGCATGAGGGCATATTTCCATTGATAAAATATAAGTCGGCCATTAAACTTACCGATAGCGTTGCTTTAAAAGCAGAGAACAATGCTATACAACAAGTAATCGGCAGTATGTTTAAAGGTATTGATCAAAACAAAAAGTACATTCTTTACCAGGCCTTTGATCAAATACCAAATGGTAAGCCCGGCGTTAAACATTATGGCTTTATACAAAATATAAAACAGAACTGATCTTTTAGCTTTATCTTTACGTAAAATACAGCAAATCATGAAAATAGCCCTTTTCCCGGGATCATTTGATCCGGTTACCAAAGCTCATGTTGATATTGTGAAAAGATCGGTAGGCTTATTTGATAAGGTATATATTGGCATTGGTGCCAACAGTACAAAGCCCGGCTTTTTAAGTATTGAAACCCGTGAGAAAATGCTACGCGCTGTTTTTGATACAGAACCTAAAATACACATAATAGCTTACGAGGGTCTTACTGTTAACTTCTGTAAAAGCATTGGTGCCGCCTACATGATACGTGGTATCCGTACCGTATCTGATTTTGAGTATGAAAAAGCTATCGCCCAAATGAACCACTCTTTAGCGCCTGATATTGAAAGTATATTTATTGTTAGTAAGCCGGGCTATTCGTCTATCAGCTCAACCATTGTACGTGAGATACTACGTTTTAACGGCGATGTTGAGCAATTTATTCCGAAAGAAGCTTTGGCTTTTCTGTAATCAGGTCCATAGCCGCCAGCACATCTAAAATAGATGGGAAGGTGTTGGTTAAGATAGCATCAATGTCATTAGGCTTGAACCAGCGCACATCGGTTATACCTTCTTCTATTTGAGGTTTTAATTTATTTTGCCCCCTTGCCTTCATTTTATACCAGTGGGTCTTCTTTAAAACAACTTCGCTTTTGTAGATGTATACGTGGTAGGTTTTACATATTTTATCGCCCCGCTTGCTTACCACAATATTGCACTCCTCCTCTACTTCGCGTACGGCGGCTTCTTTAATAGTTTCGCCTTTTTCTATTTTGCCTTTCGGCAGATCCCATTTATCGTTACGATAAATAAACAAAAGATCCTTGTTTTCATTCTTTACCAAACCGCCTGCGGCCTCAATAACATTAACGCCTTGCTTAATTTGTCTTAGGAATGATTTTGTATCCTTACACAATATGTAAAACAGATCATTCTTGTGTGCCAGTATCCAAGTGTAAATTATTTTAAGATCAAATGTCTGGCTATCAATCTTTTGATAATGCTCTGATTTTTTAGGTTCAGATTCTGTTAATAAGATAACCTTTTGGTTAATATAAATTCTGTATTTTTGAGCCATGTTTAATACTACTGAAACCGAACAACAGGTAGCGGAATTTCTATTGCAAATTAAAGCAATTAAATTACAACCTAATAATCCTTTTACATGGGCCTCTGGTTGGAAATCGCCTATATACTGCGATAATCGTATTACGCTTTCACATCCTACTATACGTACTTATATAAGGCAGCAATTAACCAAGATCATCCAGGAAAAATTTGGATCGGTTGGTTGTATTGCCGGTGTTGCTACGGCGGGCATACCACAAGGCGCGTTAGTAGCGCAAGAATTAGGCTTACCATTTATTTATGTTCGCGCCAAACCTAAGGAACATGGTACAGGTAATATGATTGAAGGCGATATATTGACCGGCAAACGTGTGGTTGTAATTGAAGACCTGATATCAACTGGAAAAAGCAGCTTACAAGCCGTTGCCGCTCTGCGCGACGCGGGTTATGATGTAGCCGGTCTTGCCGCTATATTTAGCTATGGATTTGATGTAGCAACAGAGAATTTTAAAGCGGCTAATTGTCCGTTTATAACGCTATCAAACTATACAGCTTTATTGGGCTATGCCGAAGAACATCAATACATATCACGCAAAGATGTTGACATATTAAGAGAATGGCGCGAAAGTCCGTCAACCTGGGGCACAGAAACTGCTGAATAAAACATGGCTACCTTCGAAAGTAAAATAAATATAAATAGTTCTTTAACTGATGTTTATCAGTTCTTAGCCGATTTTAATAATCATCAGCAATTAATGCCGGATAGTGTACTGGATTGGACATCTACTGCAGACGAAGCCAGTTTCAATATCCAAAACATGACTTATCTTTCTTTAAAGATCGCAGAGCGTGTTGAAAATAGCTCGATCAATATAATCGCCACCGGCAAACCGCCTTTTGCTGTACAGCTTAAATGGAATCTAACAGCTAATGGCGACACAACGGCTGTTACTTTTACCATACACGCCGAGTTAAACATGATGATGAAAATGATGGCATCAGGCCCGCTGCAAAAACTAGCCGAACATGAGGTTAATACATTAAAGAAAGTGTTAGTATAATAAGCCAATACCATTTTTAATAACTAATCTCTAATCTTTAACCCGCTAATCTCTAAAAATCCTTACCTTTGCGCCAAATTACAGGTGCAGCATGATCTCGGTATCCAATCTATCTTTACGCTACGGTAAGCGTACATTATTTGAAGACGTTAACTTAAAATTTACCCAGGGTAACTGTTATGGCATTATTGGTGCCAACGGTGCAGGTAAATCAACTTTTCTAAAAATACTTTCGGGCGAAATTGACCCTACCGGCGGGCAGGTAAGCTTTACCCCCGGCGAACGTATGGCCGTTTTAAGCCAAAACCACTACGCGTTTGATGAATTTACTGTTTTAGAAACAGTGATGATGGGCCATAAGGAGATGTATGCCATCATGAAAGAAAAGGATGCTATATACCTAAAAGAAGATTTTACCGATGCCGATGGCGAACGCGCCGGTGAACTGGAAAATATTTTTGCCGAAATGGATGGCTGGAACGCCGAAAGCAATGCCGCTACCCTATTAAGCAACTTAGGTATTAAAGAAGAATTTCATTACCAATTAGTTAAAGATCTGGATAACACCCAAAAAGTACGCGTATTATTAGCGCAGGCCCTTTTTGGTAATCCTGATATATTATTACTGGATGAACCTACCAATGATTTGGATATCCATACAGTTAGCTGGTTAGAGGATTTTTTGGCGAGTTATGAGGCTATTGTATTAGTTGTATCTCACGACAGGCACTTCCTGGATACCGTATGTACGCATGTGGTTGATATCGACTTTGCTAAAATGAGCATCTATACCGGTAATTATTCGTTCTGGTATGAGTCTAGCCAATTAGCTTTGAAACAACGTTCTGATCAGAATAAAAAGACCGAAGACAGGGTTAAAGAGTTACAGGAGTTTATCCGCCGTTTTAGCGCGAATGCATCTAAATCAAAACAAGCCACAAGTCGAAAGAAAGCTTTGGATAAGATCAATCTGGATGAGATACAGCCATCAAACCGTAAATATCCCGGAATTATATTTAACAACCTGGGCCGTGAAGCCGGTGACCAGATATTACAAATTGAAGGTCTAAGTAAGAAACTAAACGGCGAGACCTTATTTAGCGACATCCGTTTAATGGTTAATAAAGGCGATAAAATCGCTGTGCTATCAAACAACAGTTTAGCCACCACTGCTTTCTACAATATACTAACAGGCCGTGATAAGGATTATAAAGGCGAGTTTAAATGGGGCGTAACTATTAACCCTGCCGATATCCCGATGGATAATACAGATTACTTCAAGGGTAAGAACGATAACCTGATTGACTGGTTGCGCGAATACTCGCCGGGCGAAAAGGATGACCAGTTTATTCGTGGTTTCCTGGGCCGAATGTTATTTTCGGGCGAAGAAGTGTTGAAGAAAAGCAGTGTATTATCAGGTGGTGAAAAAATGCGTTGCATGTTTAGCCGCATGATGCTGCAATCGGCCAATTTGCTGATGTTTGACGAGCCAACCAATCATCTTGACCTGGAATCTATCACCGCCCTAAATAATGGCATGAAGGACTTCAGAGGCACTATCCTGTTCACATCGCGAGATCATGAGTTGGTTGAAACCGTTGCTAACCGTATTATTGAACTAACACCTGGTGGTATCATTGATAAGCTGATGACGTATGACGAGTACATCAACAGCGATACCGTACAAAAACAAAAAGACGAGCTATACGCTATGGCTTTTAACAAATAAGTATAACAACTGATATTAACGGGCTATTATATTAAGTTGATATAAAAACTTTGGTTCGGCAGTATCTTTTGTCGAGCGGTCATATTCTAATCCGAAACATCCTTTTGTTGTTGTTGAGCTTACCGTTATTGTATAGCTTTTACCTGCTGCAACTTTTATTTTAGGATGAACAACCATATTCTTTGGTGACCAACTCATTTTATCAGCCTTGATGGTTGCTGAGCTTAACGCTTTGCCGTTGCCGGCCTCCCCTATTTCAATTAACAGATCAGCATCCGGGTATGTGTTTTTAAATGCGGATATACTTACTGCGTTTAATACACCTGTTTTAGTAGCTTTAAATATTTGGGTACGCTTGGTGCCGTTGCTAATGTCGCAATCTGGTGCATAGTTGGTTGGATTGTTTTTTTTATTTATTGCGGATGGTATGGCTACCGTATTCTGGCAAATAATAGGGTTAATAGAACCATCGGCAGCAAAACTTAGCGGGGCCCAATAATAGTTAGCCAGCGACTCATTCTTAGCCGCCTTGTTCCACAAATCACTGCCAAACAAGAACACATCGCCCGACTGTAGTTTGATGGACGACACAAACGATGGCTGTCCACCGCAAGAGTTATCACTTATCTTTATCCCTTCAGACCACGGCCCTAACGGCGATTTAGCCGTGCGATATGATGCGCCTGTACCAGAGCAATAACCACAATTTGGATCAGAATAAACCAGGTAGTAAATACCTTTCCGTTTAAACAATGCCGGTGCCTCGGTACGGGCAGTGGTTACTGCTTGTACAACTTTACCCGTGCCGGTTAAGTAATCGGCGCTTAGCTGCTCTATGGCTATAGCACCTTTGGCGCGCCAGTCGGTATAGGCTAGATAGGCTGTTCCGTCATCATCAACAAAGGTATCGTGGTCGCCGTTGTTTAGGCCGGCAACCGGGGCTGTACCATTAACGGCTAGTTTGGGCTGATCCTTTTCAATAAACGGCCCGACTGGTGTTTTACTGGTAAATACACGGTAGCCCACCTGGTTATCATAAACGTTTATCCAAAGCACATATAGCTTCGTGTTTTTATTATAGATAACATGCGGCCGGAAACACCCATAAGTATTTCCATTACAGCGGGTTTGCCATACGGGTGTCGAAGCATCAAACAGCATTCCTTTGTTTGTCCATGTCACCATATCCTTAGATGAATAGACGGTAAATCCGCAAAATGGCGCATCTTTATGTCCCCATTCAAAACCACAGCCATAGCTAGTACCGTATAGGTAATAGGTGCCCTTAAAGTAAGCTATCTCGCCATCGTGCGCGTCAACGGCATCGCCCAGTTTACTAAATTTGGTTACCTGCTCGCCTTTGCTGTTAAAATTGTTGAATGATTGCGCTTTCAACAATACGGGGAACAAACAAGCCATTGCTAACCATAACTTCATCTGGTGTCTTATCTTCATATTCGGTTTTACTAATTATCCGGACGGATATATTTTCGGTAAATATATCTAAATCAAAAATTACAAATCAAATATCAAGTTATATATTTAGCGTTGGGTTAATAATAAAACCTGTCTCTCATGAAAAAAATGTTTGCTTTGGCATTAATTATGGTTCAGTTTATGGCTGTAAGATCTATAGCTCAAACCGCTAATACGACAAATTATTTATCAGCAATTAAAACCGAGCTAAACACCCAATGGCCCAATAACAGAATTATCAACCTTGTTTTTCATGGACATTCTGTACCATCCGGCTACGCCAAAACACCCGAGGTACGCACCTTTGATTCTTACCCTTATCAATTGCTGGCTTTGTTGAAACAGCAATACCCTTACGCTATTATCAATGTGATATTAACATCCAAAGGCGGCGAAAACTCTATACAAGGTGCCGAACGCTTTGAGCGGGATGTACTGATACACAAGCCCGATGTACTCTTCATTGACTATGCGCTTAACGACTTGAACATCGACCCCGAAAAAACATATGCCGCCTGGGATGGCATGATCAAGAAGGCAACGAGCCGTAACATCAAAGTGATCCTGCTTACCCCGTCACCCGATATGCGGGTAAACCTGGCCGACCCGAACAACAAACTCAAACAAAACGCAGATCAGATTATTCGCCTTGCTAAAGAAAACAACATTGGTGTGGCAAATAGCTTTGGTGTATTTAATGAGTTGTATGCTAAAGGCGATTCATTAAATAAATACATGGCGCAAATAAATCATCCTAATAGAAATGGCAACGCGTTAATTGCAAACGAACTATTTAAATGGTTTAAATAAGACGTAAACAGATTGCCATATTTAATATAATGCGCTATATTTGCCTCCCCAACAAATGAATACAACGACTTGGTAGCTCAGCTGGTAGAGCAACTGACTCTTAATCAGTGGGTCGAGGGTTCGAACCCCTCCCAGGTCACTTATAAATCAGCCACTTACGAAAATAAAATAGTAGGTGGCTTTTTGTTTCTCACACAATTCTCACACAATTTTGCGTAAAATACAGAAACATGCTAAAAGTAATTCTACTTGTTAAACCGTTCAAATACCCCGGTTTGTTTTATTTTCACTGTTAAAAGGCGAGCCTTGTAGACTTGCTTTAAAAAATTGAAAGATAAAATAAGGCGGCAAATGACATTTGAATGCAAAGGAGTTACGATTATGGCATTGGATTAATAATCCTGTAATGCATTTAGCAGTTAGTTCCGGTAGTGATGATATGATAATAATACTCGGTAGTAATACGAGAACAGGCCTTTAAGATTCCTTAATTTGCTTTTGAAACCATTGCAAATAACTATCGGTTTGTGAAACCAGGTAATAAGGCAAATTAAGCAAATGGTAAGTTTTACCGCCTTGCGTAAGCGCTTTGGTAATGCTCAATTTCCCAGCATAGAAGCGCAAAGCCATGGTATGAGGAGCCATATCCATATATAGGTGCAAGGATTTGAGCTTCCCTTCTGTCCCTGATTTTACTTCGATAGGGATCAATTTTCCCTCGAACGGCCATATATAATCCACTTCGGCGGTAGATGCCTGCTTTTCTCTTACCCAGAAATTCAAACCGCTTAGTGCGCTAAATTGAGTGGCAAGTAACTCTTGCCCCACTAAATGTTCAATTAAGGTGCCCTGGTAAACCTTATTCAGGTCTGCCGTACCCAATATTTCTTTTTGTATGCCTGCAAAAAAATTAAGCATACCCGTATCTAAAACCTGTAAACGAGGTGATTTTTTGTGGTCGGGTAATAAAGGCAGTTGCACTTCTGTACAAGGGTATAATAATTCAATTAACAATGCTTTCTCTAAGGTTCGTAATGCCTCGCCCATATCCCGCGAACGATAGGACGAATTGCCAAAGCCTTCGAATTTGATCCTTTTGCCGGCTTGTGAAAAAGAAGCCCTTATCGCATACCTGATATGCTGTACTTGTGCGGAAGAAGAACTGTATTTTTCTACGTCGTCCATATAAGTTGTAATTAGGGAGTCGTATATGGATGATAGCGATGTCAAATCCTTGTTCGCGCTGTAATCGGCAATTACTTCCGGCATTCCCCCTATTAACGCATAGGTATGAAAAAGCTGTAATAATTTGGGGTGCGTAAAGCTTGGTTCAGGAATTTGCCGGAGGTATCCAGCTGCTTCCTTTTCATTCATTGCTTCGAGGAACTCCGGGAAAGATACCGGCCTTAGAACTTTATATTCAACCCGGCCTACCGGAAAACTGATATTTTTATCAAATAATGTTTCAAGCATACTTCCTGCCGCAATAACGGCTATCCCAGGCGCTGATTCATAGAAATATCGCAGGATATTAAGCGCCTGCGGTACCTCCTGTATTTCGTCGATAAATAGCAAGGTTTTATTTTTTTTATTGAGTGACAGATTTTTTATGAAAAACAATGCCTGTACCAATGTTTCGATATTGTCGAACTGCTCGAAAGGTTGCCTGTCTGCTGGTAATTCCAGGTTTAGGTAGATATATTGCTCAAAAGTATTTGAAAGCTGGTTGACTACTGTAGTCTTTCCAACTTGTCTTGCTCCTCTGATGACCAATGGTTTGCGACCAGGCTTCTCTGACCATTTTATTAATTCCTGAAGGATTGATCTATTGAACATAGTACAAAATTAGGGTTAATTTTATTAATATTTGTAACAGAATTGGGGTAAATTATTCAAAAAATTGTCACAGAATGAGGGTAAGTGAATTTACAATGCATAAAAAAATAAAAAAACATTCTCAAACAAAATACAGTAAAGGTGTGTAATGGACATTTTTTAAAAGGAGTGATACGATATTACCTCCTCCCGCAGAATAATTCCAGACAGTAAAGTGGGTAGTAAAAAACAATAGCAACACATGTTCTTTTATCGGAATTTATCGCAAATACCTTTTTAATAACTGTTTATAGCTAAACTATATTTTTTATAGCTGCCTATATGGGTGGTAAAGTGGGTAGTAATTGCAGCTGCCCATATCGGAATGCCTGCTCGGTAATCTCCATAAACCTATTTGCAAATCATTTTTGTGTTTTTTTCGTTATAAGCTAATTATAATGTGATCATATCCTATGCAACAACTCCAAGAATTTCTTACCCGTTTGCAAACATTTAATTTACGAATAACCAGGCAACTGGTAGGTATTGAAAAAGGCACGAATAAAACCGAGGAGATGGACGCCTACGACATTACCAGGGAAACAAATTATTACGATTCCTTTTCTTACAAGAGCGAATTACGTGTATTAAAGGATATGGCTTACCTTGATATTTTGATTTTAGACAAAGAACGTATCGCTTTACAGTTGATCCAGCTCCATAAAGTCAAAGATCGGTTTAAGGAATTATGGGTAAACTATCACCTGGAGCATAGCGAATATCAACAGGTCTATAAAAGCCACTATATTTTTACCATCAGGCTGGATTCGTTATTTATCGTACGCAACCTTCGGGGAGATAGCACCGGCATAGGTATCAGCGGGCAGTTTGTGGAAGACCTTGGCGATTCCATCAAGCTGCGGGAATCATTTTTAGGGGAGTTGATCAGGGATATAGAAGCGATGCTGAAAGAACCAAAGGCTGATGGGGTAGTAATTAACAACAACGATCAACAACCCGGAATAAACGAAATCCTACTGGCAGAACCCGTTAAACCGGTTACCCGATACCCCACATTTGCCGATGGCACAACCGGACAATTATTCAGTCTGTTAAAACCTTATTTTATCAAAGAGGACCATATCCGGTTATCCGAACTTTTAACTAAAAACCGCCCGCCTGACTCGCCCCTGGTGTTTCGCGGGAATGGCAACCAGTTAGCCGATGCGTTCAAACAGCTCTTTGATGCCAACGTAATTGTCGGCTGCCAGCAAAGCGACCTGGAAAAATGGATAGTGCCAAAGTTCTTATACCTGTCCAGCCAGGGCGAACCGCGCGAATTTACCGAAGGCTATTTGAACGGTATTATTTCCACCAAAGGCAGGCCATGTAAATCGCCAATCTTAAAAATCGAACAAAAGGAAGACAAGTTTTTGATCCTGCCAACTCCCCGGAACAAAAAAT
>DHIR01000089.1 GCA_002403905.1 Mucilaginibacter sp. UBA4741 | reverse complement strand
TAATTATGTTTTTAGTCACTCTAATTTGAGCATTTCCGTGGACTTGATTTTTATCCCGTCTGTGTATTCTTTATAATATTATGTACTTTTGAATATTAACTATTGTTTATGCCAGTTGATTTAACCAATGTTGACCTTGATCTTACCCTACTGCAAGAAATTGCTGATGGAAGTGATGAGTTTATTGTGGAATCAATTGATATGTTTTTGCAGCAAACCCCACCCTCTTTACAGGATATAAGCAACGCCTTTGACGAAATGGACTGGGCCACCGCGGCAGCGGCAGCACATAAAATGAAAGCTACGCTGGGTTTTTTTGGAATGCTAAACAGCCAGGCACTAGTGCAGCAAATTGAATTAAGCTGTAAAACAGATCCGCCTGATGTAATGGCCTTAATTGCAAATTTTGACCAGGTACAAGCGTTAATTGCCGCCAGTACAGTTGCCTTGTTACAAATAAAAGAAGAAACAGCAGCTAAGCTCTAAACCTGCTCTATTTTAAAGGTATAGCTCTCCATAATTAAATTAGCTAATAAATTTTTACAAGCCAGTTCAACTTTTTCGCGAGCTATTTCTGCACTATCCGCTTCAATTTGCAGGGAGATGTGTTTGCCTATGCGGATGTTATTAATTTCGGCAAGGCCCAAATTTTTCATACTGCCGGTTACGGCTTTACCTTGCGGGTCAAGTATTTCTTTTTTTGGCATTACATCTATTTCTGCTTGAAACGTTTTCATGGAGTAGTTTTGGTTTTAATATAAGCGGTTAACTATTTTTTTTAGGGCCGCTTATTATATTATTATTAGCTATTTTAAACTGGACAATTGACAGTGATATATATATAAATATAACCATCGGTACAGCGGCAAATTTAAAAAATAGAATCAATATAGCCGCGAATAACAGCAATAAATAGCGGTAAAGATTTCGGGGGTCGCGGTTTTTAAATTTTAACGACATCAGTGGCAGCTCGGCTACCAGCAAAGCACACATTATAACAACCAGTGCAGACAGCGTGTATTGGTTTAATATGTATTTATTTAACTGCGGATATTTTTCGATTATAAAAGGCAACGAGGCTATCAATATACCATTTGCGGGTGTTGGCAGGCCTATAAATATATCGGCCTGGCGGGTATCTGTATTAAACTTAGCCAAACGCAATGCAGAGAAAACCGCTATGGCAAAAGCTATAAAAGATAAATAAGTACCAATATTTTCTATCTGTTGCGATTTTAAAAACAACTCATACATAATGGCCGATGGTAAAAATCCAAAGCTTAGCACATCCGCCAGCGAATCAAGATCTTTACCTATGCCCGAAAAAGATTGAAGTACCCGGGCGGCAAAGCCATCAAAAAAATCAAATATGGCTGCCAAAAAAAGCGCGTAGGCCGCGGTTATTAAATCGCCCTGGAAAGCAAATACAATACCCACACAACCGCTAAACAGGTTGAAACATGTTATGGCATTAGGAAGGTGTTTTTTAACCCGCTTCTTCATTGTAGGCCCGAAGGTATCAGTATTAACTTAATAAATCAATAACTGTTAGTTAAGTTAGTAGTTTATTAGGTGAGTAGTTTTTATAATCGACAAAAAGTCTTAACCACTCACCTAATCAACCTAATAAACCACTATCTACTATTACGAATTCATTGATATTAAGAATTCCTCGTTAGTTTTTGTACCTCTTATCTGGCTTTGCAAAAATTCCATCGCCTCTATCGAGTTCATATCGGCCAGGTGGTTACGTAGTATCCAGATACGTTGCAGGGTTTCTCTATCTAACAACAGATCGTCTCTACGGGTACTTGAAGCAGTAATATCAATAGCCGGGAACACACGTTTGTTTGATAGTTTTCTATCCAACTGTAACTCCATGTTACCGGTACCTTTAAACTCTTCAAATATAACCTCGTCCATTTTCGATCCGGTTTCTGTTAATGCAGTAGCAATAATGGTTAATGAACCGCCATCCTCAATGTTACGGGCCGCGCCAAAAAAGCGTTTTGGTTTGTGCAACGCGTTAGCATCAACACCACCCGATAATATTTTACCTGATGCCGGAGCTACGGTATTATATGCACGAGCCAAACGGGTGATAGAATCCAATAGGATAACTACATCATGACCGCACTCAACCATACGTTTAGCTTTTTCTAAAACGATGTTAGCAATTTTTACGTGACGCTCTGCAGGCTCATCAAATGTTGACGAAACAACTTCGGCGCGTACGCTGCGGGCCATATCGGTAACCTCCTCGGGGCGCTCATCAATCAATAAAATGATCAGGTAAACTTCCGGGTGGTTTTTAGCGATAGCATTAGCTACATCCTTTAATAACATGGTTTTACCTGTTTTAGGCTGCGCCACAATTAAACCACGCTGCCCCTTACCTATCGGCGAGAACAAGTCCATAATACGGGTTGAGTAATTGCCCGGATCTGTAAACAAGCTTAATTTTTCTGACGGGAAAAGCGGCGTTAAGTGATCAAAAGGAACACGGTCACGCACTTCGGCAGGTATACGGCCGTTAATGGCTTCAACACGTACCAACGGGAAGTATTTCTCGCCCTCTTTTGGCGGGCGTATGCTTCCGCGTACAGTGTCGCCGGTTTTAAGGCCGAATAATTTTATTTGCGACTGTGATACATAAATATCATCAGGAGAAGTTAAGTAGTTATAATCAGACGAACGCAGGAAACCGTATCCGTCAGGCATAATTTCCAATACACCTTCGTTTACAATAACATTATCAAAATCTAAATTAATAGCCGGCTCCTGATTTTTTTGCTGCTGTACACGGCGCTCAAATTTTTGCGGGCGGCCTTCGGCTGTTGGATCGGCAGATGTGCTTGCGGCAATTTCGCCTTCCTGTTCGGGTGTTTCCCCAACCGCTTCTACCGGAACTATATCTTCATTTTGCTCCTCGTCAGTTTGCGGCTCATCGTCCTGCAAATCAAACAAGTTGGTATCATCTAACGGAACCTCAATACGGGGTTGGTTAGTATTTTTTACAACACGTATTCTGTTACGTGTTTTCTTTTCGCCGGTCTCTTCTTTGGCGGGTGCGCCTATAGGGGCGTAGTTGTTTTCTACGGTTTGTTGTTGTGCTCTTGCAGCTTCAATTAGTTGCTGCATTTGTACAATGTTGGTTATTAGCTCCGGCTTTCTTAGAGAGTCAGCGTCAGCAATACCTAAACTTTTAGCAATTTCGCGCAACTCAGAAACGAGTTTGTCGTTCAATTCGGTTGTATCAGACATAATATGAATTATGGGTTCAAAAGGGGGTTATTATTACGATAGTTATTCGTGAGTCTTAAATATATTATACTCAGATTGTTTTATGAAAGAAATTAATTTGCAGCTTGTTTGAAATGTTAAAACCCAGGTAGCTTATTGAAATAATTAACGTGGAATTTTAAAAATGTTTCTTTAGTGCAAGAAAAATTCAAAGGATAACACTACAATTCTACTCAATTATTTTATAAAAACAAACTTTTAAAAAAAATATCTACAATAATCCAACACTTAAGCTAATTTTTAGTTTTTTTGAGCATTAAAAAAATTACCGCTTCTATCAATGATCAATCGCCAGCAACTTATAGACCAGATAAAACAAAAAAAATCATTTCTATGTGTAGGGTTGGATACCGATATTGATAAGATCCCCCAATTTTTAAAGCAATACCCCGACCCTATCCTGGAGTTTAATAAGCGCATTATTGATGCTACTAAAGATCTTTGTGTGGCTTATAAACCTAACTCGGCTTTTTATGAGGCCTATGGTGTTAAAGGTCTGCAAAGCCTGATAGCCACTTGGAAATATTTACCTACTGATTGCTTGAATATAATAGATGCCAAACGCGGTGATATAGGCAATACATCTGATAAATATGCCCGCGCTTTTTTTGATGAGTCAACCTCGGGAATGAGCTTTGATGCCATTACTGTTACTCCTTATATGGGTAATGACAGCGTTACACCTTATTTAAAGTATGATGGTAAGTGGGTAATTATGTTGGCGCTAACATCATCAGTAGGCAGTAAAGATTTTCAATATCTGGAAACCGGCGATGGCTATTTATACGAAGCCGTAATTAAAAAAGCCAATACCTGGGCCGGTGCCGATAGAATAATGTATGTAGTAGGCGCCACCAAAAGCACTGAGTTTACCGATATACGCAAATACGCCCCCGACAACTTTTTACTGGTACCCGGCATAGGCGCGCAAGGCGGCAGTTTAACTGATGTTTGCAAATACGGAATGAACAAAGATTGCGGGCTACTGGTAAACGCCTCCCGGTCTATAATTTACGCGAGTAATGGCGAAGATTTTGCAGATGCCGCCCGCGCTGAAGCTTTGAGCATGCAGCAGCAAATGCAGGTTGAGCTGGAGAAAGCGGGGATAATATAAGGACACGAATTAATCGAATTATAGCGAATTTCACGAATTAGAGTTGATAGGCTAATTTGTGAAATTCGAAAAAATCAGTGCAATTAGTGTTATTAATTCTTCTTCATCGTATCGGCAATTAATCGGGGCTGTACGATTTTATCTGCATTCAATAGCTGGTTGATCATGAGTTCTAACAAGTCTTCATTATCATCTCCAATTTCAAAATCCCTGAAAATTATCCGCCCTTGTTTGTCAATTAAAAAATTAGTGGGGAAAACAGTAAAATTAAAGAGCTTTTCTGCCTTTCGCGTTCCATGTAAAGGTGTAAATGTCAGCATTTCTTTATCAACTACGTTCAGTACATTCCCATCTTGCTCTTCCATTGCGTTTACACCCAAGTAGGCCACCTGGCCGCGGTCAAACTTTTTCAGCACATTTTCAAAATGCGGGAACTCTGCCCGGCAAGGCCCGCAACCCGGGAACCAGAAAGTAAGCAATACTACTTTCCCACGATAATCGCTTAGCGATACTCTTTTATCCGCGGTAAATAGCTTTGAGCTAAATACCGGTGCCATGTTGGCATTTTGTTCCAGCATTTTCCACCAATCAGCACTCACATCGCTTTCCTGTTTGCCTATTTTGTCGCCGTATTTTACCAACAAATTGTGCAATTTTGCGGTTGGTGTTTTTATCATTTTTTTCATTAAGGTATCATAAGCCCTGCCTGAAGCGCCCATCAGATCATACAACTCAGCCTTTTTATACACTAGCAGATCTGCCTGGTATAAGTTTTTCATCTGTTCTAAAGAGTCAATCACTACTAATGCCTGTCCATATTTTCTTTCAGCAGAAAATTGTTTAATCATTAAGATTTTTTGGGCTTGTACTGCTTTTGGTGGCCAGTGATATGTGTTAGCCAGCTCAACGGCCTTTTGTGGGTCGGTTTGCAGGTATAAGTCATACAAATCTTTAACACTTCCAATTATCCAATCTTTATGCAAGTAATACACCGTGCTTAATTTTTCAAACGCTTTAATACGCGTCGCGGTATCCGTCTCCTCCAGCGCCAACCTATACAACGATTGCGCCCCGCGGACAGTATTAGGGAAGCGATCTTCAAACGTAACTAACAGTGATTTATATTTAGCAGGATCTATCTTTTCTAATGAATACATATAACTCGCTGCATAATCTGCATTATCAGGAGCCAATTCCGACGCTCGTTTTTTGTATTCGCTGTATTTTAAATTATCGCCTGCAATAAAATTGGCGCCTGCAAGGGCATTCCATATTTCTGCCCGGGTAGAATCGGTCTCTAACGCCTTTAAAAAAAACTGTTTGGCCTCCGGTCGCTCGCCCGCGTTCCATCCTAATTGCAATAACGCGTTTGTAGAAAAGCGGGATCTCTGTAGCCAGGTTTTATAATTTTGTTGCAGAAGCATATTGTCCCAACCTGCCAGGTATATATATACCCGGTGTGCAGCAATACTGTCCGGGTGGGCATTAATAACCGCCACAAGGTGTTTTATTTTTTCCAGGCGCTTTGTTTCGTCTGATGTTTGTGCCTTTGCTAAAATTGAAATAGTTAAGAAACAAATAAACAGGCTGGTTTTGATTACTGCTTTTTTCATGATCTTTAGGTTAGTTGAGGTTTGACAACTAAATTAATAGTTATTGTTGAGAAAAGCAAATTCTTTTTTCAAATCAGCCTATAGCATATATGACAATGAAAAAATTATTACGCAAACACAACCTTCCGCTGAGGGAACTTATCGGCATAATTAGCCACCAGGTTTTTAATGTAGTCGTTACCCGGATACGGCGTAATATAGTTTTTTAGCTGTTGTAAGCTCTCTACATCAAAGTATTGCGAGATATATCCCATTCCGTAAAACTTACCCTTCTCGACCAGGATACAGCTATGCTCATCGTCCGTACGGCCATCATCGCGTATGGCGAAGGTTGGCAGGGCCTTATTAAGTTCGGCCAATGCCAGGTTTACTTTTGCGTTATAGCTATCGACACTCTCCGCACCGGTGCAAGCGCATTGTTCTTTGGCGTTGCCGATGCAGGACTCCGTATTATTCTGGATGAAACAAAGCTTGGGGCAAAGCTCAAAGGTGTCTATCAATTGATTCAATATATTGCGGCCCTCCAGCATGGAGTTGCAGGTATAAATCGCCCCGGTATATTTTCTATGTTTATCAACCGCCAAACGTATATATCCACGCTGATCCTCGAACATATACAAGCCATAAGCATGTTCGAAACGCTTTAATGAGCGGTTATATTTGGGCCACAAGCGCTTGATCTCTACCGCTTCCAATACAAAAGCTATCAGCTCTGTACCGCAAACCTGGTGTGTTATCTGGTGGATCTCTCGCAAAAATCCCTGCCGTTGCACACCGGGGTTATTGCCGGTAAAATGACTGCTTACCCGTTTCTTAATATTTTTGGCCTTACCTACGTATATCACCTTGCCCTTAGCGTCATGAAAATAATATACACCAGGTGTAGCCGGCAATTGTTGTACTGTTTTTTTAGGAAGATTTGGCGGCAATACCTGTTCTTTAGAGTTTGCTTTTAGTGCTTGTTTAATGTGATCATCCTTGTCGTTACGCAGCAGCAGGCTAAATAGTTCGGCAGTGGCCTCGGCATCGCCCATGGCGCGGTGGCGGCTTTCGTTATCAATACCCAAATGTCTGCATAGCTTACCCAGGCTGTATGATGGCAGTCCCGGTAATATTTTGCGGCCCAGCCTTACGGTACATAGCTTATTGCTTTGCAGATCATACCCGGCGGCTGCCAAATGATAGCGCACAAAAGAGTAATCGAAATTAACATTATGGGCAATGAATATTTTGCCGTGCAGCAGGTGATAAATATCGGCGGCTACGTCTTCAAAAGGCGGCGCTTCGGCTACCATTTCGTTGGTAATGCCGGTTAAGGCGCGTATGTAAATAGGTATGTCCCTGCGGGGATTAACAAGCGTACTAAAGCGTTTGGTTATCTTTTTACCATCGTGTAAACAAATGGCAATTTCGGTAATACCGTTTGCGCTGGCATGCCCCCCCGTGGTCTCAATATCTACAATTGCATACATATCCAAATGTAGTAGATTTTACTAATTTTTTTAGTGAATTGTAAAAAAATAAAAATTCATGTCATTTCGAGCATAGCGAGAAATCTATACTTCTGCTATTTGCGCGTGTATAGATTTCTCTCTTCGTTCGAAATGACAATTGGGTAAAAAAATGGCCGCGATTACCGCGAGCCATAACTAATCTCTAATCTTCAATCACTAATCTCTACTTCTTCTTCGCCTGCACCTGTTGTTGCTGGCGCATCATCTCTTCCATTTTAGCGCCGAAGCCTGATTTTTTCTTTTTATCCTCGGGTTTCTTTTTGTTTTCCTGTATCTGGGCATGAATCTTTTTGTCATCAACCATTAAACGGATAATGTATTGCTGTAAAAAGGTAAGCATGTTAGCCAGGAAGTAATAATAATTCAAACCTGCCGGGTAACCATTCAACGCGCCTAAGAAAATTACCGGAGTGATATAACCAATGTATTTCATTTGGCCGCTTACACCTGATATCTGGTTGTTAAAGTAAGTGTATATCAATGTCGATATGGTCATCAACAAACACATTAAACTCAAGTGATCACCTATGAATGGTATGCTGAAACCGAAGTTTACTATCGAATCATAAGTCGACAAGTCATGCATCCATAAAAAGCTTTGTCCGCGTAACTCAAACAAGCCGGGGAAAAAGCGGAAGAACGCGATAACAATAGGCATCTGTATCAGCAATGGCAAACAACCGCCTAATGGATTTACACCAGCCTTTTTATAGAGCTTGAGATATTCTTGCTGTAATAAGGTAGGATTATCCTCGCCAACTTTAGCTTTGATCTCGTCCATCTCTGGTTTTAAAACCCGCATCTTAGCCATTGATAAGTATGACTTGTAAGTAAGCGGTGATAAAACTAATTTCAGTATAACAGTTAATGCCAGTATAATTAAACCGTAGTTCCAGTTAAACAGGGTCAGGAAATTAAACACCGGTTGTACCGCATAACGGTTAATATATTTTAAAGGGCCCCAGCCCATGTAAATTTGCTTCTCAAGACTATGGCCCTGTGCCTGCAATGTTTTAAAATGGTTGGGGCTAAAGTAAAAATCAAGCGGGAAGGTCCCGTCAGCATCACGCGCTAATACCAGGTTGGCCTTTAGCTGTTTAATATCAGCGTGGTTACTGGTATCTGTACTTACTATAAAATTAGATTTGCTGAAACCGTCTTTTGACATCAACACACTCGAAAAGAAATGCTGCTTAAAGCTTACCCATTGCATTTTCTTATCGGCAATATCTTTCTGGTCGTCTTTGGTATCACCAAAAAAGTCGTAGTTGCTTTCGGTATTAAAATAACCGATGTATGAATTCTGACGATCAAGCGTAATACTTTTTTCCAGCTTATGGATGTTGCTTTCCCAATTTATATTAATACTGCTGCTATTGGCAATTACATTATCCAGGCCTGTTGCTTTAATAACCAATCCAACTTTATAGCCCTCGCCTTTTAAGGTATATATATAATCAATATACTGGGTTGGGCTATAGCTTAAACGCATGGTTATGGCCGATGAATCCTGACCGGTAACCTGTAAACCTGCGGCACTTGGTGTAAAATACCTTTCGCTGGTGTTAACATTAGCTACACCTGCAGCAAAGCTAAATCCAAACTTGTTGGCATCGCCATCAAATAAAACCAACGGCTTTTTATCAAACGTTTTAAAGTTTTTTAACTCTACAGAGTATATGCTACCACCGCGTGTGCTTAATTTTAATTTAAGATCTTTGTTCTCTACAGTGATCAGTTTTTCGGTACCATTTAAGGTAGCGCCAAACGGGCTTTTTAAAGCGGCTGTATCAACCGGTTTATTAGCGATCTTTGCAGTATCAATTATTGCTGTAGCGGGTGTTTTAATACCTACTCTTTTTAATGAATCCTGGTGTTGTAATGCTTTTTCTTTTGCGATCTCGGCCGAACTAGGTTTAAAAAACCAAACCGAACCGGCTATAATGATCATGATCAGGAATAATCCTGTAAACGTATTTCTATCCATTTCTATCGTATCGTACTCAAATTAACTATTTCTTCCGGGCATAAGCCATTGAAGCGGCGACAAAGTTAATAAAAAGTGGGTGCGGATTAGCAACTGTTGATTTTAATTCGGGATGAAACTGCGCGCCAACAAAAAACGGGTGATTTTTCAGTTCAACTATCTCCACCAAATTATTCTCGGGGTTAAAGCCTGACGGCATTAAACCGGCCGTCTCATATTGCTTAAGGTATTCATTATTAAACTCATAACGATGCCTGTGGCGCTCGGTTATATGTTGCTGGCCATATATAGCAAAGGCTTTGGTGCCTTTCTTCAAATCGCAGGCGTATGAGCCTAAGCGCATGGTACCGCCTTTGTTCACTACTTTCTTTTGCTCTTCCATCATGGCAATAACCGGGTTCGGAGTGTCCGGGTTCATCTCGGTACTGCTGGCATCCTTTAAACCTAAAACGTTGCGGCCATACTCAACCACTGCGCATTGCATACCTAAACAAATACCAAAAAACGGAATATTATTTTCGCGTACATAACGTATCGCTTCTATTTTACCTTCAAAACCGCGCTCGCCAAAACCCGGTGCAACCAGTACACCGTGCAGGCCAATCAGCTTCTCAATAGCGTTATCAGGCGTTAATTCTTCTGACGGGATATAGGTAACTTTTACCTTGCACTCGTTTTTAGCGCCGGCATGTATAAATGATTCTATGATCGATTTATAAGCATCCGGCAACTCCACATATTTACCAACCAAGCCAATTCTTACTTCGGATGTTGGGTTTTTAAGACGGCCCAGAAAATCCTTCCAGTTTTCTAAAGCAGGTTCTGTTTTATGCGGAAGTTTTAGCTTGGTTAATACCGTTTTATCCAGTTGCTCTTTCAGCATCAGCAACGGCACATCATAAATGGTTGATGCATCAATAGACTCGATAACCGCGTTGATATTAACGTTACAAAACAAGGCTATCTTTTTACGGATATCCATATTTAAATGATGCTCTGTACGGCATACCAAAATATCAGGCTGTATACCATACTCCAACAACATTTTAACCGAGTGCTGGGTTGGTTTGGTTTTTAATTCGCCGGCTGCTGCCAGGAAAGGTATCAGGGTAAGGTGTATCACTAATGAATTACCAGAGCCTACCTCCCATCTAAACTGTCTTACTGCTTCTATATAAGGTAATGATTCAATATCACCTACCGTACCGCCTAATTCGGTTATTACAATATCATATTTACCGTCTTCGCCCAGTATACGGATGTTGCGTTTGATCTCATCTGTAATATGCGGAACAACCTGTACGGTTTTACCTAAAAAAGCGCCTTCGCGTTCTTTATTGATCACATTTTGGTAGATACGGCCGGTAGTAATGTTATTAGCTTTTGATGTTGGCGTATTTAAAAAACGCTCGTAATGGCCAAGGTCCAGATCTGTTTCGGCACCATCTTCGGTAACATAACATTCGCCGTGCTCATAAGGGTTTAATGTTCCCGGATCAATATTAATATAAGGGTCGAATTTTTGAATGGTTACGCTGTATCCGCGCGATTGTAATAGTTTGGCTAAGGAAGCCGATATAATGCCTTTTCCTAACGAAGAGGTAACACCGCCCGTAACAAATATGTATTTAGTCATGATTTTTGTTGAAAATCGGCAGTAGTTTTAAGCCGCTGCTAATTGTTTGTGTACGGGATACAAAAGTAAGAATATTTTTGGTGTTTGAGTTAAGAAAATACAATTGTTGAAAAGGTTTTGGGGGAATGTGGAATCCTGATTTTAATTTAAACAAAAGAAGAAATATTTTCTTTCTACATAATTACAACTTACAAAAATCATGAAGAAGCTACTGCTGTTGCTAACACTGTTATTTATTGCCGAAATCAATTTTGCCCTGCCAAAAAACAAGGATGGGTATGAAAAATACCTGTATTCATTAAACATGATGTCGAAATTATTCTCCCGGCTTACAGAGAACGCGGACCTGATTGCCCGCAAACCCGACAGGATCAGCTTTAAAAACCTGGCTGTTAATTTTAATAAAAAGGTTGGGGTACTTATTATCAACCAAAATAATTTGATCAACCTGATAAATAAAGGTGGCTTTAACGATCATCACTTTAACAACTCACTGCGCATAATGCAAACCAATGTGATTGACTTGCGGAAAATATTGATCAATAACCGCCCGTTAATAGACAACCTAAAGATCCCCAACTTCAACTCCGCCGAAATTTATAATAATATTGATACCCGCATGTATGAAAACGATGAGCTGATAAGGCAGATACCCAAAAACCGCCGCAGCAAAGCCTTTAAACATAAAGTGGTTGATAATTTAACGCAGGCGGTGGTGATATTAAATGAGTGCCGTGGTAAGGTGGCGGCTTTGTATAGTAAGGTAAAATAACATATTGTTTGGCTAAAGCCAATTAGTACTAAGCCTTTGTCCCCGCCCCATAAATGGGACGGCAATGAATTGAATATACAAGGTATCATTGTCGTTGACTTTAGTCAACGGATAAAACAAAAATAAATAAGGTGGCTTTAGCCAAACAGGAAACTGTTAGGAGGTAAGTATTACTTCAACAACTCTAAATCAGCTGGCGTATCCACGGCATAAGTTTCCAATTCTGTTTCCGCAACTTTAATACGATAGCCATTTTCTATCCAGCGCAATTGCTCCAGACTCTCGGCTTTTTCTAAGGCTGATATAGGTAGTTTGGTTATTTCCTGCAAAACATCGGCCCGGTAACCGTAAATGCCAATATGTTTAAAAAACGAATAAAACTCCAGCCAGTTGGCCGGTTCCTCTCCCCTAATATGCGGTATGGGCGAGCGCGAAAAATAGGCTGCTTCGCTCAATTTATTTACTATAACTTTTGGCGTATTGGGGTTATTTAGCTCTTGCTCTGTTTTAACCTTTTTTACCAGTGTTGCTATCTGCACATCGGGCGAAGTAAAGCAAGCCGCCAGCTTGGTTATCTGCTCAGGGTCGATATAAGGTTCATCGCCCTGTATGTTTATTATTACTTGGTATTGTGGGTTAGCTAAAGCAACCTCGGCACAACGGTCGGTACCGCTTTGGTGGTCGGCGCTGGTCATAACGGCTACACCGCCAAAGGCTATTACATGATCAAATATTCTATCATCATCTGTAGCAACAATAACCTCGGTCAAATGATCACTTTTTTTTGCCTGCTCATAAACCCGCTGTATCATGCTCTTGCCGCCAATATCAACCAATGGCTTCCCGGGGAACCGGGATGACGCGTAACGTGCAGGAATGATACCTAAGATTTGCATGTGAGTGATGAGTGGTGAGTAATAAGTGGTGAGTGGTATGAAATTATCATATAATTATAAAAACTTAAAACTCATAACCCAAAACTCATAACTAAAATAGCCCGTTAATTTCCCGTTCAACCATTTGGATGATCGATGACATATCCTCAGTATTGTTAGCGAAATCCAAATTATCCTTATCTAACACCAACAGTTTACCCAGTTTATAGCCGTTTATCCATTTATCGTACTTCTCGTTCAATTTTGATAAATAATCTATACGGATACCTATCTCATATTCCCTGCCCCTACGCTGTATATTATTTACCAGCGTTGGTACCGATGCTTTTAAATATACCAGCAAGTCGGGTGGCTTAATGTACTCGGTTATGTTATTAAAGATGGATTCGTAGTTTTCGTAATCGCGGCTGGTCATCAGGCCCATATCATGCAGGTTCTCTGCAAATATGTAAGCATCTTCATAAATGGTTCTGTCCTGTATAATATCACGACCGCTTTTTTGTATGTCAATGATCTGGCGGTAACGGCTGTTCAGAAAATATATCTGTAGGTTAAAGCTCCAGCGTTTCATGTCACCATAAAAATCTTCCAGGTACGGATTATTATCAACAGCTTCATATAAAGGTTCCCAGCCGTAATTTTTGGCCAGCAGTTCTGTGAGGGTAGTTTTACCGGCTCCTATATTTCCAACAATAGCTATATGCATATTCGCTAAGATATAATTTGAATGTTAAATTTCCAAGTCCATGGTCTATGGACCATAGTCAATAGTTTCTACTAAATTTACTATGGTCTATGGACCATCGACTATGGACTAATCAAAAACTCTTAAACCCAATTATCTCTCTCACCTCTTTAATAGTCTTGGCTGCGCTTTCTCTTGCTTTTATAGCTCCGTAACGGGCCACCTGGCGCAGGTATGGGGCATCATTGGCAATATCACTTATCTTCTCGCGGATTGGGGCTGTAGCAATGATCATGTCTTCGGCTAATTGTTTTTTCAAATCGCCATAACGGATCTGCATAGTATTATATAGATTATCAAAATGAGCAATGGTATCAGGAGCAGATACAACCTTCATCAGGTCGAACAGGTTCTGTATTTCCTCCGGTTTTTGCTGATTTTCGGCTGTCGGTCCGCTATCTGTAACGGCACGCATAACTTTTTTTCGGATAACCTCGGGCGAGTCTGAAAGGAAAATAGCGTTGCCCTCTCCTTCTGATTTACCCATTTTACCTTTGCCATCCAGTCCCGGAATCTTCACCAGGTTCTCGCTAAAGTTGAACGCATACGGCTCGGGGAAATATTCTTTATTATATAAACGGTTAAAACGATTACCAAAGGTACGGGCCATTTCAAGGTGTTGTTCCTGGTCTTTACCTACGGGTACTTTGGTAGCTTTGTGTATCAATATATCAGCCGCCATTAAAACCGGATAGGTTAAAAGGCCGGCGTTTACATTATCAGGGTTGGCGCGTACTTTGTCTTTAAATGAGGTGCTACGTTCAAGTTCGCCCATGTAGGCGTTCATGTTTAGGTATAAGTATAGCTCAGAGATTTCCTGGACATCCGATTGTACGTAGATAGTGGCTTTCTCCGGGTCAATACCCGCTGCCAGGTACTCAACCAGTACATTTTTAACATTAACATGCAGGTTATCAGGCGTTGGGTGCGTGGTAAGCGAGTGCAGATCGGCAATAAAAAAAAAGCAATTATACTCGTGCTGCATTTTCACGAAGTTTTGTATCGCACCATAATAATTACCCAAATGCAGGTTCCCGGTAGACCTTATACCACTCACAACAGTTTCCATAGCGGCGAAAGTAAGTATTTTTTATATTTTTGAAGACGATGAAAATATTTTTAAGGAAACTGCACTGCTACTTTTACCGTTACAGTGTTGGTTTTTTTTATATCGTACTATGGCCGTTCCTGTACTATTTTTCGCGCAAGCCCCAAAGGTACAACGACATGAATAAGGTTAGGCGGATATGGGGATTTTTAAGTTCGATAATAGCCGGTATTATATACAGTTTTTCGTTTGAAGAACCTATAGACTGGCATAAAACCTATATCATCTGCCCCAATCATACCTCAAACCTGGATATTACCGCAATGAGCCTTATGACAAAGAATAACTTTTGTTTCATGGGCAAAGAAGAGCTTAAAGACGAGTTTGTTACCGGCATATTTTTCAGGTCGGTGGATATTCCCGTTAATCGTGAAAGCAAGTTGTCGTCATACCGCGCATTTAAAAAAGCGGCAGAGGCTTTGGCGAGTGGCATATCAGTTATTATATTCCCCGAGGGTATGATACCGAGCGAATACCCACCGCAATTAAACGATTTTAAAAACGGCCCCTTCAGGCTGGCTATCGATTTGAAAATACCTATCATACCTGTTTCATCAACCAATACCTGGAAAATTTTATGGGATACCGGCCTTGACCATGGCAGCAAACCAGGTGTATGCCATATATATGTTCATAAACCGGTACAAACCGCCCACCTAAAGCTTGACGACGCGGATACTTTGCGCGATGAGATATATGGAATTATTAATAGGAAGTTGGTTGAATGAGTTAATTAGGTTAGATCAAGTTGAATACATTTTATCCTGACAAACTCCATCAACTTTTATTTATCTTTGGGCTCAATGAAACGAGTTTTAAAAAGAATACACACCTATTTTTATAGGTATAGCGTAGCTTTCTTTTTTATTCTGGTTTGGCCAATTTTATATTTTCTTTCACGCGGGCAAAGCAGATATAAATACATCAACCGGTTCAGGAGGTTCATTATTGTTTGCAGTGCTACTATTTCGGGCATATTTTTCAATATTGACTATGAGGAACCTATAGATTGGAAACGCACTTATATTATTTGCGGCAACCATACTTCAAATTTAGATGTATCTACCATCAGCATAGCGGCAAAAAATAATCATGCTTTTATTGGCAAGGAAGAATTATTGAGCAATATGGTGCTCGGTTTCTTTTTCAGGACCATTGATATAACCGTAAACCGCGATAGCAAAATATCATCTTTCAGGGCATTCAAGTTGGCTGCCGATAAATTAAAAGAAGGAATAAGTGTAGTTATTTTCCCTGAAGCAACCATTCCGACCGAATATCCGCCGAAACTGCACTCTTTTAAAAAAGGCGCGTTCCGGCTGGCTATTGAACTGAAGATTCCCATTTTGCCTGTAACTTCAATAGATACCTGGAAAGTATTGTGGAACAACGGCTCGGAATATGGCAGCAAACCGGGAATTTGCCATATATTTGTACATAAGCCTATTGAAACGGCAAATTTAACACCCGATGATGCCGATGCCCTGCGCGACAGGATCCACAACATTATCAACCAGAAATTAGTATAATATGATTATTGACAGCGAAACCGTAGATAAGATAGTCCACCTTGCCCGCCTTGAACTTGCCGAAACCGAAAAGCAGGAAATGATTGGCGACTTGAACAAGATTCTAAGCTTTATGGCTAAACTTAATGAGATAGACACCTCAGCCGTTGAGCCGTTGGTTTACCTATCAAACGAAGTAAATGTATTTAGGGAAGACGTGGTTAAACAGGATGTTACCGTTGAAGAAGCGCTGCAAAACTCGCCCAAGCATGACGACCAATACTTTTTGGTAGCGAAAGTGATTGGGTAGGTAGTTATGAGTTATGAGTTCAGAGACTTTAAACTCATAACTCACCACTCAAAACTCACTACTCAAAAAAGATTGTAACAATCCACCCCTCTTTACAGTCAAAGAACAAAAAACAAGCATGGAGCCATTAATCACCATTAAAGATATAGGACGCAAATACATTATAGGTACGGAGATTATTCATGCCCTTAAATCTGTTTCGCTTACTATTAATAAAGGTGAGTTTGTGGCGCTGATGGGACCATCGGGTTCGGGCAAATCAACCTTGATGAACATTTTAGGTTGCCTGGACACCCCCACCAAAGGCGAATACATCCTTAATGGCATTAACGTAAGCCACATGAGTGATAATGAGCTGGCCGAAGTGCGTAACTCGGAGATCGGTTTTGTGTTCCAGACATTTAACTTATTGCCCCGTAATACCGCTTTAGATAATGTGGCACTGCCATTAATTTATGCAGGTGTTAATAAAGAAGGCAGGCAGGCCCGTGCTAAAAAGGCTTTAGAGAATGTAGGCCTAGGTAACCGTACCGACCATCGCCCTAACGAGCTATCAGGCGGGCAGCGCCAGCGTGTTGCTGTGGCAAGGGCTTTAATTAACGATCCATCCATTATCCTGGCCGATGAGCCTACGGGTAACCTGGATACCAAAACATCTATCGAGATCATGAGCCTGGTGGAAGATATCCACGCCAAAGGCAATACTATTATATTAGTAACCCACGAAGAGGACATCGCCATGCACGCCCACCGCATAGTACGTATGCGCGATGGCTTAATTGAGCGCGATTATGCTAATACCAATATACAGATAGTAGACAGAAGCGGGGTAGTTTAACTAAGATTTATAGGATTAATAAGATTTTAGGATTAACCTATTAGTCCGGGATTATAAATTAGGAGTGTTCGAAAGATTTAAGAGCCATCGGCTCGGCCTATGTTATAGCAACGGGTTTTAACCCGTTGTAAAATATGCCTCGTAATAATAATGAGTGTCGTAGACACGATACATATTATCCGCATTGCATCCTTGCGATTGCTACGCTTATAATGACGTACTAAATGCTGGTTATTAACATGCCCCAGCAATCCTCGCCACAAACTCCCCAATATGTAAAGATTTTTCCGGAATTATCGGATCGTAATTACCTATGATAATGGTATGGTCTACTATCTCAATTAAAAAGTCATTATCGCGGATATCCATAACCGAGTTGCGGAAATCGCGGTTCATGCCGGCGGTGGCTTTTACGTGGTCGTTTACTACTACATAAAAAGTATCACTAAAAGGTTTGTCTTCTTTAAAGTCAATTTCTAAGGGGTGTATCAGTTCCAGTAGTTTATCCGTCAATGTTTCGCGGCGAATTAGTACCCCACCGAAATTATGTTTCAGGTAAGTCAATCCCCAAACCTGGTATTCCTGGTGATGGGTGATATGCTTATTGCCAATTTTATAATGCACCTCTACAAATAGTATATAAGAATCGCCGCAATCCTGTTTAATAACATACGATCCCCGCACATTAACATCCAAACAATTTCTGAAAGCTTTAAACTGGTGCAGGTCAAAATCGATATGGCCGGTAGGTTGGATCTGAAATTCTTCTTTAAGCGCCTGGTAAGTTTCGGCAAAACGGGTTATTGCTTCTTCTTTAAGGCCGGTAGTATCAAAAGGGTGGTTTTCCATAGAGAACTAAGATTTATAGGATAAAAGGA
>DHIR01000251.1:16035-17929 GCA_002403905.1 Mucilaginibacter sp. UBA4741 | reverse complement strand
AATTTAAACAGGCTCTTAGTTTTTTCATGACATTTTTAAACTAAGATTTATAGGATTAAAAGATAAACTAGGATTTATTATTTTAAAAGACTTTAGGATTTGGTTATATTTTGATATCCGCAAATTAAAAGATTATTTATTATTTTTAATAATGCAATACGAAGATCTTACACATAAAATTATTGGTTGTGCTATGAAAGTTCATACTTCACTTGGCAATGGTTTCCCGGAAGTTATTTACCAAAGAGCCCTTGCTATTGAAATGGAGAAACAAGGTTTAAAATTCGATAGAGAAATAGAAATGAGCATATACTATGAGGGTATAAAAATTGGGACAAGGCGAGTTGACTTTTTTGTAGAGAATAAAATAGTGATAGAGTTAAAAGCACTTTCTATTTTAGATGATCTGCATCTGGCACAAACTATGAACTACCTGGAAGCATACAATTTACCTGTCGGACTACTGATAAATTTTGGCAGCAAAAGTTTAGCCTTCAAAAGAGTATACAATACCAAACACCCCGATAACATCGACTACAAAATAAAATCTTAAAATCCCCTTTACATACATTCTAACCAACCGTCATCCTAAAATCCTCTTATCTTAAAAATCTTAGTATTTAAAACATAAAAGATATTTTTGAAGTAGTAACCAAGTTATCAAATGCTATCAGAACCAACTTATATTGCTGCACGTATGGTGGCACCCACTATCGAGGCGCATTTTGCTACACATTTGGCAGCGGCGCGCCAACAGGGTGCAAAGCATTTGGCCGATGAGCCGCAAGTGCCCATTATAGAGGCTATTATTGATGTTGCATTTTGGGCCAGCCTGCGTAAAGAAGAAGGGCATTCACCAAAAATATCAATAGCGCTATTACCGCCGAATCAGGCCAGCCAGCCATTGATATTTCGTAATCGAATACGCTTAACCCCGCATAACTTAACCAAGCTTGCCCCCGCAGTTGAAAGCCCCGGCATACACCTGGGTGTTTGGTTTGAAAACGATGAGCTATACGTTTGGGGCACAACGCTGGCCATACCCGGAATTTGTTTTGTATTAGAAGTTGTTGAGCCAGGCCTGCTGGTTATAAAGCATAGCCGTACCGATGGCTTTGGCAAGTTTGTAAACATAGCCGTATTAAAAGGCGATGAGATAAAAGTAATTGACGAGCAAAACACCGGCCTGCTAAACTGCCCGGCGCTGTTGGACTCTTTACCCGGAATGTCCACACCGTTTGTAGATGGCGGAGTAAATATTATGGTTGAACTGGCGGCATCCATGCGCATACATGGCCGTGGAGGCTTGGTATTGATAGTGCCTGAGCATTCTGACAAATGGCAGGACTCTATTATCCACCCCATAAACTACCCGGTAGTGCCAACCTTTACCGGTATTACTAAATTAATGCAACAAGATAAATGCGAACGCTCTAAAACCGATTGGCAGGAAGCGTTACTACGTTCCATAGATATTGTAGGCGGCTTTACCGCTGTGGATGGGGCGACTATCATTACCCGTAATTATGAGTTGCTGGCTTTTGGCGCTAAAATTGCCCGCTCAGGCATGAGTTTGCCTGTGGACCAGATCATTACTACGGAGCCGGTAATGGATGGCGTCCCTACCTTAATGCATCCCGGCCAAAACGGCGGCACAAGGCATTTGGCCGCGGCACAATTTATATTTGATCAGCGCGATGCGATTGCTTTAGTGGCCTCGCAGGATGGCCGGTTTACCATTTTCGCATGGTCTGACAAGTTGGAGTTGGTGCATGCACATAGGATAGATATATTGTTATTATAAAAAAGGGTGTCACCCTGAGCCTCATCGAAGGGTGAGCGCAATGGCCTTTACGCTCATGCTTCAAGCGCCTACCCATGACATGTTGTAAAA
>DHIR01000251.1:13826-15805 GCA_002403905.1 Mucilaginibacter sp. UBA4741 | reverse complement strand
TACCCATGACATGTTGTAAAAAGGTTAAACTTACGAAGTTTCAAAAACTTCGTAAGTTTTAAACGTAACGTGTCATTTCACCTTCAAAGTTCTGCGGGATTTTATAACTCAGCATGATAGCCCTCTTTTTGTCTTTGCTTATCCCTTCGCCAAATATCCCGGCAATCCCGTACCTGTAATATAGGTCCAGCCTTTTGCAAAGCTTTCTCTTGCGAATGATGGATTATCTTGCGGGAAAGTTTCCAGTCCGGTATGGGTTAATTTCAGACGGGTTTTGTCGCCTTCGTCAAAAAGTTCCCATGTTACATGCGAATCGCCAGGGTATTCTTCATACCGCCAGGTATGCGCTAGCTTTTTTAGCGGTATCACTTCGGTAATTACACATTTATGCCAAAAAGTTACGCCTTTATCCTTACCTGCAAAGCGGAAGGTAAAACCAACCTCCGGCTTAAAATCCTCCAACTTAAAATACCAATCTTTCATTTTATCGTTGTCGGTTATCGCGCTCCAAACTTTGGCAACCGGGGCGTCATAGGTTTGCTCAATTACAAATGGTTCTGTCTTCATGATGGGTAATATTTATGGTGATGATTTTATTGATTATTCAAAAAAGTGCTAAGTTTATCTGTAAGATAGGTCCAGCCACCCAAAAACTTCTCGCGCGCAAATAGTGGGCTACCTTTGGCCATTTCTTCCAATCCGCTATGCGTAAATAGCAGTCTGGTTTTGTCACCCTCATCAAATAACTCAAAAGTAACCAGCGACTCTTGCGGATGATCCTGATAGATCATGGAGTAAGCCAGTTTTTTACCGGGGATAACTTCTTTTATAACACTTTCATGCACAACCCTCACCCCGTTATCTTTCCCCGAAAAACTAAAGGCAAATCCAACCTGGGCTTTAAAATCGGGCAGTTGAAAAAACCATTGGTTTATTTTTTCTACATCAGTTAGCGCCTGCCATACCTTATCCGCAGGTATGTTGTAGGTGCGTTCTATTACAATTGACTCTGTGTTCATAACTTTTGTTTATTGGTGATTATTTTTTGTTGGTTTGTAGTTTCTCTTTTTCCAGGAAAGCGCCCAGGACATCTAGTTTCTCTGTCCAGAATTGTTGGTATTTGGCGGTCCAGTCGGCTACCTGTTTTAGTTTGCCGAAGTCGGCATGGCAATATCGCTCGCGGCCCTGCTGGGTTATGGTAACCAGCCCGCACTCGGTCAGTATTTTGATGTGTTTGGATATGGCGGGGCGGCTGATATCAAACTGATCGGCCACGTTGTTTAAGTTTAACGATTGGCTTGCCAGCATACCAATAATTTCTCTGCGGGTTGGGTCGGCAATGGCCTGGAATACATCTCTTCTCATAAAATAAATCGGCAATAAGTAACCGTTCGGTTACAAATATATAAGTAACCGAACGGTTACGCAAATTTATTTTGAAAAAAAATTCTGCAACAAAAACCGCATAAATAAAAAATGTCCGGGCCATGAACCCGGAACATTTTTTATTGAGGAATTACTAACTAAAACTTATAGGTTAAAGTAGTTAAAAACTGCCGCGGTGCTATTGGTGTAATACTGTAGTTATCATGTATCAGGTAGTTAAAGGTATTTGTTATGTTGTTAACACCCGCAAGTAACGATACCTTTTTATAGGTGTAACCAGCTGTAGCATTAATGGTAACGAAACCACCAACAGGCAGTAACCGATTAAAAGCTTGTGCCTGACCAACAGTATTGTTGTAACCACCCAAACGCGACCCAGTATAAAAGGCTGATGCACCTACTTTAAAACCGCGTAATCCATTTGAGGTAAACGTATAAAATAATGAAGCATTAGCTGTATTACGCGGATTAATAACAACTTGCTCGCCCTCTATACTTGAGCCTTTTAAACCGGAAGTTTTAGTGTAACGCATAAAGTTATAGGCGTAACCAACAATAAAATACCAATTGTTTGAAAGGTATCCGTTCACATC
>DHIR01000251.1:8038-13618 GCA_002403905.1 Mucilaginibacter sp. UBA4741 | reverse complement strand
GTATCCGTTCACATCAATCTCTAACCCGTCACTGGTTGTTTGGCCATTAAATTGCTTTTTGGTAGCATCGCTGTTTGGGGTTACACCATCAGCCAAAAATGGAGCCGTTACAGCCAAGTCGTTATTTACAATACGATAAACACTAAAGTTGGCCGACAGCTTTCCGTCTAAAAATTCATTCTTAATGCCCGCTTCGTATTGATCGACTATGGATGGTTTTAAACCCTGACTTGTATAAATATCGGTACCGCTGTTCACCTGAAAATTATTGCTGTAAGTTGCGTAAACCGATGTTGTTTTTACCGGCTGGTAGATCAACGCCAGCTTTGGAGAAAACGCGCGGTCATACCTGGTTATGGCAGCACCATAGTTAGTGGTTTGCTTTAAAAGGTTTTGAACAGTAGTTTGATAGGTTTGTTGCCACGACCAGCGTATTCCAGCTAAAACCTTCAATTTATCGGTAATGCTGATCAGGTCCTGCGCGTAAGCACCAACACGATATACTGGCGCGGTGGTTAAGGCCGTATCAACCGCATTAGGTATATCTGTACGTTGTGGGTATTTATCCAGATCGATGATATTTATCTTATCATAAACATAGCTGCTTATAGGTGTGGCGCCATTGTTAATGCCATACGCATTACTTTTGCTCAGTATTTTGGCAGCATCAATGCCTACCAACAACTGGTGATCAAAAGGCCCTGTATTGAATTTACCTTTTAAATAAGTTTGCGCGGTATAATTGTTTTCGATAGTATGTGCCCTGGCTAAACCACGGGTCCATTCGCCGGCCGCGTTTACTTTGTTGGGCAAGCTTGATCCATACGAATCTATATCAGAGCTTTGAGCAGATATGATGGCGCTTATATTCCAATCGCCATAAAATTTATGGTTCAAGGTAGCTGTGCCCGAGTATTGTTTAACATTATTATAGGCCCAGTTGGTATTTATATATTGCGAGCGTGGTATCTGGGTAGGTATCTGTCTACCAGTGTCTAACGATCCTACGCCCCAGTCGGGTGTAAGGTTTTGCTTATTATAATCGCCTTCCAATAATAAGGTTGTGTTTTTGTCCAGGTTAAATAATAATGATGGATTAACGTAAAAACGTTTGGTTTTTACCCGATCGCGGTAGCTGGCTGAATTTTCGTAAGTGGTAACTAACCTAAATGCCACGTTTTGGCTTATAGGCCCATACAAATCAATTAGCGGCTTGTAAAAGCTGTTACTGCCGTACCGCATAAAAACTTCGCCGCCGCTTTTAAATTGTGGTTTGCGGGTCACCATATTTATTACTAACCCGCCCGATACGTTTCCGTAAAGCAGCGCTGCGCTTCCTTTTAATATTTCAATTGATTCAAGCGTGCTGACCTCGGTAAACCCGGCTGTATTAGCTAGTACCCCGTTTTTAAAAACGCTGCCGGCGGTCCCTGTTATGCCAATGCTGTAACCCCGCGCGGTTATTGTTTCGCCAACGCCGCCACGAGTTTGGGTCAACGTTACACCACTTACGTTACGTACAGCGTCACCCAGGCGATTAATTTGCTGATCTTCGATAACCTTTTTTGAAACTGTGCCAGCGGTCTGTGGCAAGTCTAAAGGTTTGATATCAGCCTTCCCTGCCGATAATGGCTTGCGGTGCCTTGCCGCGGTGATATTTACTTCGTTAAGTGCCGATAGGATTTCACTAAGCGTAAAATCCGCCATAGTAGTTTTGCCGGCTATTACAATAACTTCTTTGCTCTGAGTAACTGCCCCTAAAAAGGTAACCTGAAGCAGGTAGGTGCCGGGCTTTATGTTACCGAAGCTATAATACCCATTTTCGTTCGTGGTTGTCGATCTGCTTAGTGTCTCAATTGAAATGGTAACGTATGTTGCAGGTTTATTGTCTGAAGTAGTGATGGAACCATCGACCCTTCCGGTTTTGATGTCGTCTGCTTTTATAATATTGCAGCATAACGTGCCTAATAGCGTACTACAGATAAGTAGTTTTTTTAGAATTTTCATCTTATTTATATTTAGTCTAATTAAAGCGCAAATATAAAAACACAATTAACATTCGTTCAGTTTATTTAGAATTAATTTAAATAAGAATAATAAACGCCCATATCAGCCTGATATGAGCGTTTTAGATTGCAATGTAAAAACTGTTTTCGAGATTATTTCTGAATCGACCTCCCCTTAGCGGCCTCTGGATTTTCCTTCAAATAAGTTCTATATAGCTCAAAAAAGTCTGGCGCACTTAACAACTCTATCTTAGGGTCCAGCTTTTTCAGCTCGGCAACAACCTGTACGTACCAGGTTGGGCTTTTTAAAATATTACGGAACCAATGGAACGGTATTTTGCGTTGTTGTATCCTATTGTATATTATTTGTGCGGCCTTAACCGGATCTTCGTTTACATCAGCGTCTGACTTCAGCACCGGCATATTGCCATGCAGCGAGGTTAGCGGTACCTTTTGCGGCACAATACCATTCGGGCTAAAAGCGGCGTAAGCATCCAGTCCCTTTTGGTTTAGCGGCGGCGCCTGGCCATCAATAATAAAGCCGGTAATGGTCAAGCCCCATTGTTTGTAATAGGGTTTATTGTGTGCAACCCATGCATCCAAACCATCGGGCAAGCCTGATAACGGCCTTGGCGCCTGTAGCATCCCCGGCATTAAATAGCCCGCGCCATTATCCGCGGCAGCGAAATAATCATTAGGCGTAGCCGTTTCGCGGCGATAGTCCAAAGCCATTGGTACACGCTCGGCCAGTACCGGGCTAATGCTCCACATCATGGGTACTTTGCCCCTATTCGGGTCGTCCCAAAGTGTTGGTGTAGTTTGCGATACCCATGACGAAGCATCATAATCGCCCACATAAAAAATGATGAAGTTGCGGCCCTTGTAGTCTATTTTGCCATCAACATTTAAGTAGCCTTTTTTAGTTAATTCAGTCTTAGTAACCCAATTTTGCTTATACTCTTTTTTCAGCGGGAAATGCTGCCAGAACGATGCATTTGCCAGCGCGCCATAACCAATAGCATCGGCATCTTTAAAAGCGTTGTAGGCGCTTATAATACGCGAGTACTCCCACTCTGTAGCCACATCCTCGTGCGTACCCTTGGCATGTTTGGTATATTTAAACGCCCACGGTGGGAAACCACCTAAGTAGGCATACCCACCTTTATTTTGATTATAAGCCGTTAATAATAATTCTTTTAAAGTATTAACATCAGTGCCCGGTGTTTGGTTAAGATCATCGGTAGCGGCTTCATCGGCCCAGGGGCTCAGGTCGAAAAAGAAACCTTTGCGGCTGATAAAGAAATCATGATTTGATAACGTATGGTGATTACGGTTAGCCAAAAACGGATTCTTTAACCATTGCTGATCTATATAGTACGCGCCGTATTTGGTATTGACCTTTCCCGGTTTCATATATTTCTCCAGGAACCATAAGTACGCATCGTTCTTTGCCGAACCACTTGATGCGCGCGTAGTACCCGGAATAGTACCCTTACCTGTAAACAATGATGAGCCATCGGCATTTACCAAACTTACTTTTACAGATATTTTTGGGCCACCGGTTATTATTTGCGAATAAAGGCTGTTAGGGTTGGTATCATATCTAACTACTATCAGATCATCAGCACCCGCGACAGATGATGCCACATTACTGGTAGCTTGTACAGCAGGGTCATACACAACCGCGCCTTTAATTTTTGATTTGTAGGCGGTTATTACATCTACCACATTATTATAAACCAACGTATCGCGCTTGCTTAGCCATTTGCCGGGTGCTCGGTATTTGTTCCACCAGTAGCGGTCAATATCAGCATTCCCATTTTTTATCAGGAAGATGTATAGCTGCGGTGTGATGCGGTTAACAATGCCCTGTAAGGAGGCTATGGTATGGGTATAATCCCACGCGTTGTTAATGGCTTGCTGGTTGCCATGCTCTATTTGCAGCGTAAAACCCAGATCAAGCAAACCAACAGGCGGCAGCTTTTTAGTTGTTTGAGCAAGGGCAGTGCCTACAACAGCAAAACCGATAAACAGGATGGCGATAAAAGCGTATTTTTTCATCAGGTAGTGTAATGGAATGCCAAATGTAGCATTTACCACCTTAAATATTTAATGCTGTATTTATTATGATATGATTAATAAAATTTGTTTTTTTGGCTGATATATAGCATATAGGCTAACCAGGCCCCGTATATAACCTATTTAACTGTTAAACTTTTTATTTACAACACTTATAAGTATGTTATAATTGCAATGCTTTGCAGTTAATTTACCTTAACCAATTAAACCAATGAGCCAAAAAGCAGCATTTACCGAAAAGAAATTCGTTGTCACCTTAATATTTGTCACATCGTTATTCTTGATGTGGGGTGTATTGCACTCTATGAGTGATGTATTGAACAAACACTTTCAAACTGTATTAAAAATTTCAATAGCCGACTCCGGGCTGATCCAGTTCTCTGTATTCGGTGCTTATTTTATTATGAGTATCCCGGCAGGAATTTTCATGAAAAAATATGGCTATAAACCCGGGGTAATTTTAGGTTTGGTTTTGTTTGCAGGCGGGTTATTTTTATTTGTACCGGCGGCTAACGCGCACTCGTTTACATTTTTCAGGATAGCGTTATTCATTGTGGGTTGCGGTATGGCGACATTGGAAACCGTTGCACACCCTTTTGCGGCTGCGCTTGGCGACCAGCGTACAAGCGACCTTCGTATAAATTTCTCGCAAACCTTTAACGCGGTTGGTACCATCATAGGCCCTTCGTTAGGTGCATTCTTCCTTTTTGGCGGGCACCAGGCAACCGTAACAGACCTAACTTCAGTAAAAACATTATATGTAGCTATTGGTATTGTAGTACTTTTAATTGCAGTTGCTTTTGTATTTTTAAAGATCCCTGCTTTAACAGATCCTCATTCAGCTACTGACTCTGACGATCCTGCAGCGCTAAACATAGATGTTGCCCCACAAAAAAAATTATACCAGCATAGCCACTTTGTATGGGCCTGCGTGGCGCAGTTTTTCAATGTAGCAGCACAAGCCGGTACCTGGGCGTTTTTTATCAACTATGGTACCAATGTTATGCATTTCACCGATTTAAAGGCAGGTTACTTCATGAGTTTATTCATGTTTATGATGCTGGCCGGCCGCATAGTTGGAACATCATTAATGACCGTTGTAGCTCCTAATAAATTGCTGACCATATTTGCCGCAGGCAATATATTAATGTGCGTTATTGTAGCGCAACATTTAGGCTGGCCATCATACATCGCTTTGCTAATGATCAATTTCTTCTTCAGCATTATGTTCCCGACCATATTTAGTCTGGGTTTGAAAAATTTAGGCAGCCATACCCAACAAGCTTCATCGTTTATTGCGATGGGTGTAGTTGGCGGCGCGTTATTCCCTTTCATTATGGGCCAGATAGCTAATCATAATGTGGCACAGGCTTATTACCTGCCAATTATTTGCTACATCGTTATATTCCTGTTTGGTTATAAATTTTACAAGGTTAAACCCTCTCACTCATAAATCGAGCGCATTAAGTAATAATATATAAAAGAGAGCCTTGGG
>DHIR01000251.1:1610-7819 GCA_002403905.1 Mucilaginibacter sp. UBA4741 | reverse complement strand
CCCAAGGCTCTCTTTTATATATTAAACTACAATTTCTATCCTTCTTTAGATGCAACGGCTACATAGTCGGCCCAAAGTTCATCAAGGGTTTTGCCGGTATAGTCTTTCCACCCATCTGCAGTATAAGTATGGCTGCGCAGTTTGCCGTCAAGATTTACAACTAATCCTGCTTTAACATTCTTTTCTGCCCAAAGTAAAAACTTAGCGGTAATGCGATAAGATTTTTCATAACCTTTTGCATTGATATCGGCAGTAGGATTTTTAGGATCAGGCCTGATACCAACCGCTTTGGGCAGGTACCATTTAGCCCCTTCGTTATCTACACCATATACAGCGCGTACATAATCGGCAATGCCTTCGGTAAGCCATCCTACGCCCTGGGCACCACCATTATATGCTTGCACAATATGCATTACTTCGTGCGTAACAACATCAATATCGGTTGGCTTTTTTAACATCCAGGCCGGTTTAAAACGCACTAAGTTACCACCTGTTGCAGCCACACCGGTATAGTTGCGGTCTATCCAAAAAACCACCCTTTTTGATGTATTTGGGTTAAAATCTTTAGCCTCGGCAGTATAAACTTTATAAAAAGTTTCGATCATGCGTTTTTTAACATCCTGGCCTTCGGCTTCAAAAGTAGTGTCATTATTTATAAAAATAAGTGTATACGGTCCGCGGGTGGTCGAGTCGAGCGATAAATGAGGCGCTTCTGTCCAGTTTTGTCTGCGGGGGCGGTTCGGACGTTGTTGTTGTTGTGCCGGCTGAGTAGCTTCTTGTGCTGTTGCTCCCAAAGCAGCAAAAAGGCAGGCGATAAGTAATAACTTTTTCATTAATTGATATTTAAGGGTTGATCAATATTTTTCTAATACTCTCAAATATCTTGTTATTTATTGTGATGAACAAGACGTGGATTTGCATTATATGTAACAATGTAAGTCACATTTGAACATAAAAAAAGCCCCCAGATAACCTTTTCACCAAAAACCGCATACTGGTATTGCCGGAAGACGGCGATAAAACTATTATAGCGTTTTTAAAACCGGCTGAAATGTCTTTAGGCCGACATATACATTTTAAAAACCGAAATAAACTATGGATAAATATTTACCCGAATTATTCCCGTTACGTAGATAAATTTCCCCAGCACCTCCCCCATAATAGCTTGTGACGCATAGGGTTTAACTGGTATCGCTTTTGATGATTAAATGCGGATAGTTCATCTTATTATAGTTCATACAACGCTTATATAAATATTTATTATCGGCTATTTTTAATTAAGGATAGCAGAAAATAAGTTATTTATCTTTTGTCATTATCGCTATTTGAATAAAATTATACTGTTGCTTATATATATATTATATATTTAAGTCCCTAATAAAAACTATTGATTAATATATAAAAACGGAGTTTTATTATTTCGTTTTTATACCCTCAACCGGTCTTATGCGCAAAAAAAACTTTTACAACCGTTCCAGATTGTTTTTTAACAAAAAGCATTTAAAACAAATCTTGTCAGTTACTTGTTTGCTGATTTTTTCCCTGTCATTATTAACGCTAAATGTAAAAGCTCAAACCCCCGGTTTGATTTATCAACCAGCGTCAACAACTCAGGGTAAGGCCGTTTTGAACCCTAACGGCAATGGCTATGCCTCAGCTACTTCTGCCGGTTTCCAGGGCGGGATTGATTATGGTGCGCAAAGCGAGTTGAAAATGAGCTCACTTCCTCAATATACGTCTGAGCCTGTTGCGGATTTGAGTACAGGAGCTGCGGGCGGGCAAACCGATATTGTAGGCGGTAGTAATTCTGTTTACGTGTTGAACGATGGCACCAACCTGATCATCCGCTTCCGTATCGGGAAAAATTCTTCAGCATCCAAAGGCTACTGCTTGCTGATAGATAATAACGGTAAATTTGGCCCTACCGACCCTAATTATACCACTGCCAATATGGGGTTTGAATTAGCCGTAACGTTAGAAACAAACTTTCGCGTACGGGTTAGGAACCTTGTTACGAATGCTGTCATAAATGATTATGCTACAGGGACGCACGAACAACGTTCCATTTCTGCTACTACCATTAGTGGGAATACAAACGTATTTTACGATTTTTATGTACCCCTGTCAGACCTTACAACCGACCCAACAACGGCTTCGTTCAGGTTTGCAGCTACTACGATTACCAGTGGTTCAAGTGATTTTCCATCCGGGACCACATCTGATATCAACGGTATAAATGACCAAACTTATAGCGGTAATACATTCGCTGCTTTAAACACAGCCATTACCAGCGCCCCGCCTACAACCCTGTCTACAATTACTTCAGGTTTTACTTTTTCACCATCCCTTACCAGCGCCCCGGTTATTACCAGCGCTATCGCGGCAAACAGTACCACCATTTCGGGTACCAGCCTGGAAGCTAACGGAACAACAATTACCCTGTACCGTAAAGTAGGAGCGGGGGCTTATACATCGATCGGAACTACGACGGTCACGAGCGGAGCCTGGACCCGGACGATCGGCGTGCTGTCACCCACTACGCTCGCGGCGGGAGATCTTATTTATGCCACAGCCACGGCCAGTGGGTATAGTGAATCATCGGCTTCTAATATAGTAACGGTATCGCCCGCAGCGGTATGCTATACTCCTGCGCCGGCAATTACAGGAAGAGGTAACGGAGGAACTAATAATGTATCGGGTACTTGGTCTGACGGATCAACTAGCACTGCAAATACTGTAAGGATTAGAGTTTACCAGCAAACCGCGGATGCAAATACATTCACAGAAATAGGCCCCGCGGGATCAACAGGATCAAGTCCAACATCACCACAATATGTTACATTTTCAGGTACAAGTGGCACATTTACAGCTCAGTCAGGCCTTGCTCAAAGCACATTTAACGGTGCAACAATAGTAGTTACCGCAACTCTCGGCACCTGCACATCAGGTTATTCGAATGCAAGCCTTGGTAATTCAGGAACAATTACTCCAGCACCCACTATTACAACATCATCTATCGTTTCGTCTACGGGGTCAACAAATGTTACCGTTCAAAGTAATTATACCTCTTCAACGCTAATATTATATGTAAACGGAACACAAGAGGACATAACAGGTTCCGTTGTAGCCAGCGGCTCCACTCCCGTCACCTCACTTAAGTATACCGGCTTTAATGCAGGTGATATTGTAACAGCAAGGGCAATAGGAAATGGCACAAATTATTGGTTATCCGATGCATCTAATGCCATTACAGTTACCGCTGCCGCTGCGGTTCAATCAACCGCGCCTGTAATTACCGGAAATTATTATTCAACCAGTACAAGCGTATCTGGTACTTCGGTAGAGCAAACCGGTTCAACCATTACCTTGTACAAAGCGGGTACCACCGTGCTGGGTACCACAACCGTAAACGGTTTCGGTAACTGGACGGTAACCGGCCTTACTTTGACCGCTGCTGATGTTTTGACAGCAAAAGTTACCGCGCTTGGAAAAACGCTAAGTAATGCATCAAACTCAGTAACCGTCCTTGCCACAGCAACAGCTCCAGCTGCACCAACAGTGACCAGCCCTATTCAGGCGGGCGCTACCTCGGTTTCAGGAACAGGAGGAGCAGGTACCGTAACGGTGTACGAGGATGGAGGTATACTTGGTACAGTCACTTCGGCAGCCGGTGCATGGACACTTTCGGGCATTGCCACTACCGAAGTTTATAAAGGCGGTGTCATATCTGCTACAAATACAAATACCACCAGTTTGCTTGTAAGCGTAAGTTCCAATACGGTAACTGTAACAGGTGTAGATCATTTCTCTGTTCAGGCCAATGGCGGGGGGAATATTGGTACACAGGTTGCAGGGGTCGCTTTTCCCATACAAATTACCGCGCAAACCATCGGCAACACAACGTTTACCAACTATACCGGCACAAACGTGGTTTCTTCGGCTTCAACCGTGATAGGCGGCGGTGGCCCTACCGGCGCTTTTACGGCTGGTGCGCTAACCGGTTGGAATATGACACTAACCACTGCCGGAACCTATACGTTAACCACTTTAAGCACCAGCGACCCAACCACAATTGGAACATCAAACAGCTTTGTTATAGGCCCCGGCCCTGCAAATAAACTGGTTATGAAAACGCAGCCATCAACTACTGTGTTGAGCCAGGTTTATCTTGCCCAGCAGCCGGCTGTCTATATCCAGGACCAGTATGGGAATACTGTTCTTACCGATAATACAACCGTGGTTACCGTTACATTAAACGGTACGGGAGGAACATTGAACGGACAATTGACAGCAACGGCTGTTAATGGCGTAGCTACTTTTGCCGGCCTTTCGATAACCAGCGCGGCGGGGGGTACCTATACCCTTAGTTTTACCTCAACTCCAAGCTATACGGGGACAACTTCGGGTAACATAGTAGTTTCGACAAACAGCCCGGCTGCACCATCTTCTCTTTCTTATAGCTCACCACAAACTTATACTACAGGGAATGCTATAACACCTCTAAGTCCAACTGTTACCGGAACGGTTACCAATTATTCTGTGAGCAGTTTGCCAACGGGTTTAAGTATCAACGCCGGAACGGGTATTATTTCAGGGACCCCCACAGCGGCTACAGCTGTAAATACTTATACGGTTACTGCCAGCAATGGTACAGGCAATACAACTTTCGGTGTTGTTATTACCGTACAATCGCTTGCTGCAACCAAACTGGTAATCGCTCAACAGCCGGCAGCAACAGCCCAAAGCGGAACTGCTTTTACCACGCAACCGACCGTTAAGTTACAGGATGCCGGTAGTGCACCCATAGCCCAGGCGGGAATAAATGTTACTGCTGCCATACTTACAGGCACCGGAACACTCGCGGGGACAGTTACTGTTCAAACCGATGGAACTGGTTTGGCTACTTTTAATAATCTAAATATTTCAGGTGCTTCCGGTACCGTCTACACCCTTCAATTTACATCATCACCGTTAACGGCAGCTACTTCAACTACAATTACACTTAGTGCGGGCGCTGCTGCTGCAACCACTGTAGAAACCGCGGCAAACGGCTCAGGTACCGTAGTAACCGCACAGAATTTAACATCGGGAAATGCTTTAACGGTATATTCGATCACACGTGACGCGGCGGGCAACTTCGTGGCTAACGCTGCAGGCGTGTGGTCGTTAACTAATAAAACAAGCGGCGTAGCCGATGGCAACATGGTAGCGGCAGTTGATACCAAGAGCGCGGTAATGACCGGCGTTTTGATTGGCACGGCGAACATCTCGGTTACTGCGAGTTCTTTCACAGGGGCCTCGGGCACCATTACCGTGATCGCAGGGGCTGCGGCAGCCATCCGTGTAGAAACGGCGGCTAACGGCAGCGGTACAGTAGTAGGGGCACAGAACTTAACCTCAGGAAACTCATTAACGGTATTTTCTATCACGCGTGACTTAGCAGGCAACTTTGTGGCTAATGCGCCTGGAACGTGGGCCTTAACCAATTTAACAGGCGGCGTGGCCCTTGGTGACCTGGTAGCAGGAACCGGTAACCTGAGCGCGGTGATGACTGGTGGGCTTATAGGCACAGCGAACATCTCGGCCACTTCTGGCGGGCTTACCCCTACCGCTTCGGGCACCATTACGGTAATCGCAGGCGCGGCAGCAACGATAAAGGTAGAAACCTTAGCCAACGGCAACGGTACCGTAGTAGGGGCACAAAACTTAACTTCGGGCAATACCTTAACGGTATTTTCGATCACCCGTGACGCAATAGGTAACTTTGTGGCCAACGCGGCAGGTACCTGGTCGTTAACCAATAAAACCGGCGGCGTAGCCGATGCCAACCTTGTACCCGCTGGCGATAACCTGAGCGCTGTAATGACCGGCGTACTGGTTGGAACAGCGAATATCTCGGCCACTTCGGGCTCCCTGACCGCCACTGCTTCGGGCACCATTACAGTGGTTGCAGGCGCAGCAGCAGCCATAAGGGTAGAGACTTTAGCAAACGGAACCGGTACGGTCGTATCGGCACAGAACCTTACTTCGGGCAATAATTTAATCGTCTATTCGATCACCCGTGACCTGGCAGGCAACTTTGTAGCCAACGCGGCAGGCACCTGGTCGTTAACCAATAAAACGCCCGCTACAGGCGGCATTGCCAACGGCGACCTGGTAGCGGCAGGCAGTAACCTGTCAGCAACCCTGACCGGCGTACTGGTTGGAAC
>DHIR01000251.1:549-1453 GCA_002403905.1 Mucilaginibacter sp. UBA4741 | reverse complement strand
TGGTTGGAACAGCGAATATCTCGGTGACCTCCGGCCTTGCGATAACCCCTTCGGGGCTGATCACAGTGACTCCCGGCGCGGCGAGCAAGTTGTCAATAACCACACAACCGTCTACTTTTGCTTCGCCAACAGTGGCCTTTGCCCAACAGCCGGTTATTCAACTACAGGATGCCTCGGGCAATAACGTGAGCCAGGCAAGTGTGAATATATTAGTTGCCATTGCTACCGGCGGTGGAACATTAGGGGGAACAGCTATTGTTGCAACCAATGCAAGTGGCGTGGCAACGTTTACTAACCTTAATATAGCAGGTATTGACGGGGCCAGGACCTTAACGTTCTTCTCATCGCCTCTTACCGCGATTACTTCTAATACTGTTACTATTACCTCGGGACTTGCGTTAAATGTCAGTTCTCAAACCAACGTGATCGTGTTCGGCGCATCAACGGGTGCGGTGACTGTAGCACCAATTGGCGGCACCTCACCCTATCAATATAAAATAGGCAGTGGCAGTTTGCAAAGCAGCCCGACATTTACAAGTCTGGCGGCAGGCACCTATACTATCACTGTAGTAGATGCTGTTTCGGCAACCGCAACTGTGAGTGTAACCATCACCCAGCCAGCAGCGCTTGCGGTAGCGATAACTTCACAAACCAATGTGATCGCCTTTGGCGCATCAACAGGTGCGGTAACGGTATCAGGCTCGGGCGGAACAGCGCCCTATCAATATAAGATAGGCAGCGGCAGTTTCGGAAGTAGTGCGACATTCAGCAGCCTGGCTGCAGGCACCTATACGGTGACCGTACAGGACGTCAATTTAGTAACCTCAACAGTAAGCGTAACCATTACCCAGCCGGCAGCAGCGCTTGCTGTAGCGATAACTTCACAAACCAATGTGATCGCCTT
>DHIR01000251.1:0-289 GCA_002403905.1 Mucilaginibacter sp. UBA4741 | reverse complement strand
CCCTTATCAATATAAAATAGGCACTGGAACTTTACAAAGCAGCCCTACATTCACGAGCCTTGCAGCAGGCACCTATACTATCACTGTAGTAGATGCTGTTTTGGCAACCTCAACGGTTAGCGTAACCATTACCCAGCCATCAGCAGCCCTTGCGGTGGCTATAACCTCACAAACCAACGTGATCGCCTTCGGCGCATCAACAGGTGCGGTAACGGTGGCAGGCTCGGGCGGAACAGCACCCTATCAATATAAAATAGGCACAGGGACCTTACAAAGCAGCCCTACATTC
>DHIR01000249.1:30509-39512 GCA_002403905.1 Mucilaginibacter sp. UBA4741 | reverse complement strand
TTTTAATCGCACAACACGTTAATGTTTTATAATTTCATCAAAGCCTGGTACAACTTCTCGGTAGGCAAACCAACCACGTTGGTGTATGATCCATCTATCTTTACAATAGCTGTAACCCCTACCCATTCCTGTATACCGTAAGAACCTGCTTTATCCATAGGCTTATATTTGGTTACATAGTTTACTATCTCTTCATCAGTAAGCGTGCGGAAGGTAACGTCAGATACATCATAAAAACTATGGTACTGATGTTTATAAAACAAACAAACGCCGGTAATAACCTGGTGTACTTTGCCCGATAGTATTTTTAGCATTTCAATGGCATGTGCTTCGGTTTCGGGTTTGCCTAGTATGTGGCCGTCTATACTTACAATAGTATCAGCGGTAAGCACCACTTCATCACTAACTGTTTCATCAAATGCAGTTGCTTTTTTCTGAGCGATGTAAACGGCTATTTCTTCGGGTGTTAAATTATCGGGATATGATTCGTCAACCTCTTTTAATATGATTCGGAAATCAAGGTCCATTAACTTTAATAACTCTTGCCTGCGTGGCGATTTGGAGGCGAGGATGATGGGTGGAAATGAATTCATTAAATGTTATTTGTGGTAAAAATAACGATATGCTGCTTAATTGAGTAGATAAACATCTGAAAAGCGATAACTACTTAAACACAAACCGGCACAGCAAAAAATACTGACTTATAAGTATTTAATAATATATCAAAATAATAATAGCTTAGTAGTATGCTAAACCTAAGCTATCAAAAAACCTTACTTATAATAGTTGCTTTACTTTGCCTTGTACCTAAGTTAACCCGTGCGCAGGATGTATACGACGGGCAGGTGATCAATAAGGTAACCGAACTCCCTATCCCCGGCGTTACGGTTATTCTTTTAAAACAAAAGGCAGCTACGCAAACAAATGAGCGTGGATATTTTAGCCTGTCGCCCGAAAAGCCCGTTGCAAATGACACACTTCAGTTTAGTTCGGTAGGCTATAAAACGTTTAAACTGCCAGTGTCAGCTTATCAGCCGCAAATGTTTATCCTGCTCGAAGCAAGCAATACGCAGCTTAATGAAGTACTTATCTCTAATAAAAAAATCAAGACTATTACGTTAGGAAGATTTCTTAATTATGATTTAAAAAACAGCGGTAAAAGCGGTTTATTTTCTCACACTGTCAGGGTTGTTGCTTCACCGATGCCATTGGCAAAACTTTTTACAGCGCCAAAGGCTAACGCAATATTAACCGGCATTGCAATGGGCCGCCAGGATCTGCCCGAAAGCCCTACTTATGCCATACGTAATAAATTCACCACATTTTTGATACACGTTATGGCCCAAGACACCGACACCGGCGGACCGGGTAAAGTGTTATTTACTAAAACGGTTTCATTAACCGATAACTCCACACGAATTGATTTTGATCTGACCGATCGTTTCCTAATTATCCCTGGCAGTAAATTTTTTATAGCTATTGAATGGATGTATATCCCATATAACGAAATAATTAGTATTGGTAATGCAGATAAGGTAAAGCGGTTAACAAAACGGGGGCGGCAGGTATTAGAAGACACGGCCGGATACGGAATAATGTACCAGCCATTTTTGGTAGGTTATGAAAATGAAATCACTAAAAAACCGGCTGTTTTATATACAAAGGTTGACGACAACTGGCAAATAGCCAGAGAATATAGATCGTTTGATGTCGCCCTGTCTGCAACCGTACATTATTAGCACCCAACATGAAAAGAGCAATTACTTTTATAGCCTGCATTTTTTCTTTATTGGCAAATGCCCAGCAAAAAATGAATAAGTTTCATATTGTCGACAGCTTAAGCGGTAAAGCAATTCCGTCAACAGCTGTAACCATAGTCAGGGCTAAGCTATCCATCACTACCGAAAAGGACGGCATTTTTATTATCCCCGGGAATTTGGCCCTCATGCGCGATACCGTAATATTAAACACACAAAGTTATAAGCAGATTAGATTACCGTTGCATAAATTAAACGGAATGGACACCATACGGTTAACAAAGTTTGTTGCCGAAACACGTAACGAAAAATTAAAATACAGGGATGATACCTTGTTGAATGATTACGCTAAACGAGATATTGTGCATTACGCTGGCATTAGCACCCAAACAGCAAGCTTTGATTACCTGCAGTGGGCCCAACAGTTCAGCGTATTTAAACCTGGTATTTTGCTAAAACAGGTCACCTTAAACCGCCTGGCTTTTGGCCTTGACCTATCAGACAGAACCTGGACGGGCCTGGTTTATCTTGATCCTACTAAATTTAGGATAAGGATATATGATATTGACCCTGTAACCAATGGCCCGGGCCGCGACCTTTGTAACCAGGTAATTGAAGAAAGCAAAGGTAATGGCAGGCGCCAGTTAACTATAAATCTAAAAAAATACAATATTATACTGCCCAACACTACTTTTTTTGTAGCTATTGAATGGCTGCGCGATTATTACAATGCCGGCTTTGTAGGGCTATATGATGCAAAACTTAGAAAAGTGGTACAGCAATCTAACTACCGGCCAGCCATAGGTATATCGCCTGTTAAAGGGAATAAGCTAAACATTTGGGCCTTAAACTATAAAAGAGAGTGGCAGCCTTATACCTATTTTTGGCCGTTTGGTACGGATCTGGCTATTAAAGCATCAGTAGAATATTAAGAAACAAAACCTACTTTAGTAATATGGTAACCCGCACCTCAGGTAGTATCTCATTTATCAGTTTCTTGGCAATATTATTCTTTCCGGCTATAAGCTATGCGCAGGATGTATATGAGGGCCAAGTGATCAGCAAAACAACCGAGCTTGCTATACCGGGTGTATCTGTAGTATTATTAAAAGAAAAAGTCGGCACCCAAACAAACGACCAGGGTTATTATAATTTAACATCACCCAATAAAGTACCTAATGACACACTGGTTTTTAGTTCGGTAGGTTATCAAACCTTCCGGCAGCCGGTATCTGATTATCAAAAACGGATGTTCATTACACTTGAGCCAAGTAATACCCAGCTAAACCAGGTAAATGTTGGCGATAGAAAGATGAAGGTTTTAGTATTAGATAAATTTAGCGTGGCTGATATAAAAACGGTGTATTCGCAAGGATATGTAACAAAGCCTTTTTCACAATCTGCATATGCAAAGCTTTTTGAAGCACCACAGGAGCATGTAGTGTTAGCAAGTGTACAATTAGGCCGACGCGATTTTGCCATTGCCAGAGGCAATGCTTACGCGCTTACTACATCAAATAAAAACACACGTTTTTTAATTCATATTTTAGCTGTAGACCCTTATACCGGCGCACCCGGCAAGGTAATGTTTACAAAAAATATAACCTTAAAAGATAATTCGCAACTGGTTAAGATAGACCTTAGCGAGGATAAATTAGTTATCCCTACTACAAAGTTTTTTGTGGCTGTAGAATGGTTAAGGATACCATTTAATGAAGTGATAAAGCTTGATTATGCACCCAAAACAGTTAAGATTAGAAAAAATGGTTCTAGACTAACCACTGATGAATCAAAATATAGTGTTCTTTATCAGCCGTTTTTGGTAGGTTTTAGGCAAGTTAAAAGAGCACCGGCATGGGTAAAAATTGATGATGATATATGGCAGCATTATACAGACCCTTATTATGACATAGCTTTATCGGCCACCATACATTATTAACATAGTGATGAAAAAACTACTTCCTTTTTTGTGTTGCTTATTTACAATTTGTGTACACGCACAGCAAAAACTCAATACATTTCATGTTGTTGATAATAAAACCCAAAAACCGATACCTGCTACGTCAATTACCATTGTAAGGGCCAAACTATCTATCACTACCGAAAAGGATGGCATTTTTGTAATACCCGGCAATCTTGAAAAGATGAGGGATTCGGTTATACTATATGCGCAAAACTATGAGCTGTTTAAGATAACGCTGGCCCAATTAAATGGCATGGATACCATACGGCTTAGCAAGATAACTAATAACCTTGTTACTGCCCGGTTAAATTATAAGGATGATACCTTGTTAAATAACTATAACAGAAGTGAGATAGCCTACTATGCGGGGCTGAATACCGAAACCGCACAATTTGACTATTTACAGCTGGCCCAACGGTTTAATGTTCAAAAACCTGGCATCAGGTTAAAAAGTGTAGTGGTTAACAAACTCTCTTTTAACGTAGTTTATAGTATTACTGATCCTGACAGCCAGTACGATTCGACAGAATTGGAACATACCACATATAGGGTACACATTTATGATGTAAATACACTAACAGGCGGACCGGGAAAAGATCTTTCTGATAAAATTATTGAAGTAAAAATTCTTGACAGTAAACAATCTAACTTCAACCTTAAAAAGTATAATATCATAATCCCCAATAAAACCTTTTTTGTGGCGATTGAATGGCTGCGCGATTATTACAATCTCGGCTATGTTATGGTTCATGATAAAAAACTAAAGCGGAATGTGCAGCAACTAAATTACAGGCCAACTATAGGTATTTCCCCCATCACAGGCAAAAAACTAAATATATGGGGATTAGATTATAAACACAATTGGAAGCCGTATACCTACTTTATGCCGTTTGGGACGGATCTGGCTATTAAGGCGGGTATTGAATATTGAAAACCTACCAGCTGTAAGACTCTTCGCTCATCCACTTATCCTGTACCTTCAGCACTTTTTCTATCACATCTCGGGCGCAGCCTTTGCCACCACCAAATGGCGATACGTAAGCGCTAACTGCTTTTATTTCTTCGACAGCATCAGCAGGGCAAACCGGTAAGCCGGCTAGTTTCATTACACCCAAGTCAGGAATATCATCGCCCATGTATAATACATTGGTTGGCAGAATGTGTTTTGATTCAAGGTAATCTTTAAACTTATTTATCTTAACATGGGCACCGATAAACACATCGGTTATACCCAAACTATTTAAACGATAAATGGCCGTTTTTGAGCGACTGCCGGATATAGCGCAAACATTATAACCACACTTAACCGCTAACTGTAAAGCATAACCATCCTTAATATTAAAGGCGCGGCTTTGCTCGCCGGTTTCGGTAACAAATACAGAACCATCGGTTAATACACCATCTACATCAAAAATAAAGGTGGTAATATCTTTAAGCTTATTTAGAAATGATTCCATTTTTTTTAGTTGGCAGTTTTAAGTGCGCGGTTTATTTAGTTTACAGTTATCAGTTTGCAGTGGGCAGATTAAAAAATTTAAATCGGCATGCTAACTGCCAACTAAAAACTGCAAACTGCCTACTGATTATCCCGCCACTCATAAACCCAGGCCGACTGGATCTGTTCCAAATGGCCTTCAGATGATTGCTCACGGGTGCCGGCAAAGTTAGGTAGGGTAAGTACCCATTCTAACAGATCAGTAAAGCGGATACGGTATATTTTTGATTCGTTAAAATCATCGCCAAATTTTTCATAAAGCGACATGGCAATGTCCTCATGGTCGTTCCAGTGGATAGGAAGGGCAAATTTATTGTCTGTCATTGTGTTATGTTATACGTGGTACGTTTTACGTGTAAATATAAAATCTAAAAAACGTATAACGTCAAACGTAATACGTACAACCTATTAGTGGCCCAAAAACTGCGACTGGTTAGGCAATGTTACTTCAATATCACCATCTATCATTACGCACTGGCAACCTAATCTTGAGGTAATGCGCGGGTTAACGGCGCGGTCAATAAAGTCTTCTTCCTTATCAGAAATTTCCTGCACATTATCACCACCCTTGTTAACATATATATGGCAGGTACTGCATCCGCAAACGCCGCCGCAATTATGCTGCAGTTCAATGCCATTTTCCAGGCAAACATCTAACACAGATTCTCCCTCGGCAATAGGCAGTTCGATAGTTTCGTGACCTGCCTCCTCAAAGTTTATCTTTACTTTAAAAATATTCATTTTGGCAAAAGTAACAAAATTACTTGTCCCCGTGTCGCTCAATATCCAATTTGATAATACCCTGACTTAATAAAGTATATAAGTCCTGCAAATTGGGGGTATCTTTTAATAGTTGCAGGTGGTTATTCATGGTAATTTCGTCATTACGTACAGCAGGGCCGGTTTGTACGTTTGCGGGTAAACTGGTTTGTACTTTTTCGGCGGTTTCTAATATCAGCGGGCGTATCAGCTCAAAATCAAGCTGATGTTGCGTTAAAATTTGCTGCGCGATGGCGCACAGGTAATTGGAGAAATTACAGGCAAACACAGCCGCCATGTGCAATATTTTGCGTTGGGCGCTATCAATACAGTAAACTTTATTGCTGATGGTTTGCGCAAGTTCTTGCAGTTGTTTGGCAATGCTTTCATTGGCGGCTTCTATGCACAAAGGCACATTCCTGAAATCGACCTCTTTGGTTTTGCTGAAAGTTTGTAGTGGATAAAAAACACCAACATTATCAGCGAAAGCCAATAAAGCAAACATATCTGTAGCGCCTGATGTGTGTACCATTAGTTTTTGATGAACCGCTAACTGCTCGGCTATTACACCAATGGCATTATCTTTAACAGCGATGATGAAGATGTCTGTTTCGGGATCGATCTGGATCAGGTCATTAATTGGCTCGGCTTTTACATGATAGGCCAGCAGCGCGGCGTTTTGCATAGCGCGGCTGTAAACCTGCACAATGCGATGCCCCGCGTTTTTAAACGCTGCTGCCAAATGTGTGGCTACATTGCCCGAACCGATTATGGTGATACGCATAAGCCCCCAGCCCCCTCTAAATCTCCCCCGGTAGGGGAGACTTTTTTGAATGTTAATTTAAAGCCCTCCCTACCGGGGAGGGTTGGGAGGGGCTGACTAGGTAGTCTTTAACTCCTTATTTCTTCTAAATATCGCCAGCAAAATACCAATAACCATGATGATAGTACCCGACCATAGGAAGTTAATATACGGGAACTGTATGGCACGCATTACGATCCATTTTTTGGCACTCTCCGGCTGTTGGTAAAGCGTTATCTCTACTTTGCCTTGTTGTGGTATTACTTTAGTGAATCGCAGCTTTAAACCAGCGTCATCTACCTTACGGGCAAAGTCGAATGCATTATTATTGCGTATCATGTAAACCGGCTCGGCCTTGTAGGTTTTACCGTTAGATACTATTTGCAGTTTGGCCCCGATAGCGACATCTTTAGCGGTCAATTCTATATCCTGTACATGGTCTATACGGCTTATACCTGTTAGTATAGCATAGCCTTCTCTAAAGCGGATGGTATCGCCTGTTTTAACTTCATAAGTAATAGGCGCTTCGTATTTTTTATTATCACTTTCTTCGTCATGACCTACCGCTTCAGTGCCTTCGCCAATTTCTATAGCGTTTGACATATTAACATGCGTATACAGATCGCTAAATAAATAATGCTTGGTATCAGGCGATGAGATCAATCCCATTTTAGCGTTGGCTTGGGCATTAGGTTTTAGCAAAAACTCTTCGGTTACTTTACCTGCCACATCAATTACTTTATAGTTTACTTTAAAGTAATGGTTTGGGGGGGCTATCGAGTCGCCTATATAAGTAACCGTGTATTTGCCCATTTTAATGGGGGTGTTTTTGTAAAGGATAATGTTTTCGCGAGGGTTGTTTTTTGATTTGGCAAAATCATTAGAGAACTGCTCGCCGGTAGTATTTTCTGATATGACCTTGCTTGTTCCGGCAGAGATCAACGCACCAACCATGATCAGCCCAAAACCAATATGCGCAACGGCAGATCCGGCTAATTTAAATTTTCCTTTAAGCGCATCGATAAATACTTTTCCGTTGGCCAATATTGAATAAATTGCGCCAACCATTATCAGTATAAATACAAAGTTTAATTTATTGACACCTGTAAAATAAATTATCGGTAGCGTAATTAAACCCGCAACTAATAAATAAACTACGGTTGATATGAAGAATTTGGCACTATCTGTCTTTTTATATTTTAAAACCTGGGTAAAGCCGGTTAATAAGGTAACTACTACGGCAAATGATGCCTGTACAATATTGTAATGTTTTACCGGGTCAGACGGTGGTGCCAACTTAGTACCGAACATGGCGTTCCAAACCGGGATAGACGATACTATCACCAAATGAAAACAAGATAAGGCTAAAAATACAGCGCCTACAAACATCCAAAACTCGCGCGAGTAGGTTTCTTCATCTTTAGACGTCCGTGGTAAATCTTTCCAGCGAATTGCTAATAATACAATAGATAACACCAGGAAAATCACTACATCGGCAACCAGGTGCCAGAACATACCTGCATCGGTAAACGCGTGCACAGATGTTTCGCCCAATATACCGCTACGGGTTAAAAACGATGCGTATAATACCAGCACAAAGCTGGTTAAAGTTAAAATAGTAGCTGTAATGTAAGAGTGCTTGGTATTTTTGTAAACGATCATTACGTGTACCGCGCCAACCAATATTAACCAGGGTATGATAGACGCATTCTCTACCGGGTCCCACGCCCAAAAACCCCCGAATGATAATGAATCATAAGCCCAAAAAGCACCCATAATAATACCGGTACCTAATATCATCATAGCAAATAACGCGTATGGGATGGCGGCATTTACCCACTCTTTGTAACGCCTTTGCCATAAACCGGCAATGGCATATGCAAACGGAACTACCATTGATGCAAAACCCAAAAACAAGGTTGGCGGGTGTATTACCATCCAGTAGTTTTGCAATAACGGGTTCATACCGTTACCGTCTTTTATGTAGGTTAAGTAGTTATGGTAAAGCGCAGGGTTGGTTGCAAATACAGGTGCCGATTCTTTCAGATTAATAGCCTCGCGCAGCAAAATAAATGGCGATGTGCCTATGCGTTGGCCAAATATATCAACGCCAATAAGCATGGTAGCTAGTATGGCTTGCGATAATGATATCACGGCCAAAACCGGTGACTCCCATGATTTAGCTTTCCAAATTAAAATATTACTTAATACGGCTTGCCAAAAGGTC
>DHIR01000249.1:30000-30341 GCA_002403905.1 Mucilaginibacter sp. UBA4741 | reverse complement strand
GTAATACGGCTTGCCAAAAGGTCCACAACCAGAAGCTCCCCTCCTGTCCATCCCAAAAGCTGGAGATGATAAAATGTGTAGGCAACGCTCTTGACGAATGTTCCCAGGCATAATAATATTCGAAAAGATGATTTAAAATGATGTAGTATAAACAAACACCTATACCTATAACAGCTACGGTATTTATACGGGCACCAATACGGCCCAGGCGTTTCCATGAAGTATCAACAGGGTTGGTTGTAGCAAAGTAATAGCTTATTGCCGCGAAAAGTGACGAGCCAAATGCCAAAATTGTAAAGAACTGGCCCAGGTGGCCCGGTAAAAGGTGTTCGCCTTTAAAA
>DHIR01000249.1:29455-29710 GCA_002403905.1 Mucilaginibacter sp. UBA4741 | reverse complement strand
GGTAAAAGGTGTTCGCCTTTAAAAGCTGTATCCATTAAATAATTGTTATATGCTGGCCTGTTTAGCCTTGGCCTCTGTAATTTCTACTTTGTCCTGGGTATATTTAGACGGACACTTCATTAATATTTTTGATGCATGAAACTCGTTACCACGCATTTGCCCGGTTAAAACAATTTGCTCAGAACGTTCAAAATCCTGTGGTTTGCTGCCCGTAAATACTACTTTACATTCTTCGCCTTTATTATCTTTCATATA
>DHIR01000249.1:29003-29223 GCA_002403905.1 Mucilaginibacter sp. UBA4741 | reverse complement strand
TTCGCCTTTATTATCTTTCATATAGAAAGTAAAATAATTGGCATCCTTGGTAGCGTCGTAAAACAATTGCTTTTGCTTATTAAGATGGCCAACAATATGCAATTCGCTCGCAGATTTTTGGGCATCTTTAAAAGACCCATAAGTTGTTGAGGTAGAATAAACACTTATAATAACCGCTATAGCTATAGCTATAACAACAAGGCCAAATATGGATGATTTT
>DHIR01000249.1:12598-28692 GCA_002403905.1 Mucilaginibacter sp. UBA4741 | reverse complement strand
CCAAATATGGATGATTTTTTCATTGACGTTTAAATTCTTGTAATTAAAGTTTACAAAAATACAAAACGTACAGGTAATAATGTTTATTGCGAAGGATATATATTATTTAGAATATTTCTTAACTATCTTATTATGGAGATATAACCACTTTTTTTGATGGGGACATTGTAATAAGTATCTATACCGTTAAATATCCAATAGTAAGTACCGGCCGGAAGGTCATGTCCGCTAAATTTACCATCCCATGTAGTACTTTGCGATTTGGTGGTAAACATTAGCTGGCCGTAACGGTTAAAAATGGTGAGGTCATCAAACTTTACATACCCCTCTATATGCATACCGAAGTTATCGTTTATGCCATCATTATTGGGGGTAAAAACATTGGGGCCCGTTACAATATAAGGAGGGGGCGGTAAACAAACCGCCTGTACCACGGTAACTAACTCGCACCCATAGGTATTTTTTACCTTAATATAATAGTTGCCGCTTTTACTAATTGCGGTATAATTACTTAACAGTATGGTTGCAGATGCATCCGAGTAGTAACTATAGGTAAAGCTATCCTGCTTGACAAAGGTCTTGGTAATATCAACGGTGGCAGGGTAAACCGCCGGGCTTGGTTGGGTAACCGTTATAATAGGCGGTATAAGTTTAACGTGTATCGTAGATACATGCTGGCAGCCTAAAGGCACCATCGCCTGTATGTAATATGTGCCTGGTAGTACTACCGATGTTGAATCGCGAACGTGTTTTGTTAATGAGGCATCTAAAAAATAATTGTAAACAAAGCCATCGCTACTGCCAGCGGTTACTGTCTTATCCGTGAGATTAACACCCGTTTCGGGGCAACCACGTATGGTATCTATCACTTTTAACGTTAACCCGTCATCAACTTTTTTAATTGTAGTGAACAGCACATCTTCGCACCCCAGCCCAACATAAGGGAATACTTTTAATGCATATTTAGTGGCTTCAGGAGGAACCTGCGCTATTGTAAAGTTTTGCCCCGTGCCAAGTACTAAAGAAAGATCCTCATTATACCAGATATAAGATTCAAATCCTTCGGGCCCTTTTAATGTCATGGATGCTTGTTGGGTAGAGCAAATTTCATTACCTGTTATAGGCGATGCCGATAAACCCTCGTCCATATCAATATAAGCATAGCCAAAATGGGCATTGTAGGTGCAATCATTAGTTGTAAACTCTAAACGCAGCAATTTACCGGCGTAACCTGTTAGATTGATAGTAGCGGTAGACCATGGTTTGTAATAAATTGCGACATCCTTAGCATTACCAATGGCCAGGACGGCTTTAGTTGCCGATAATACAAAACCAGGCAAAGCAGAGCTGGCAACAAAGTCAAACGCGGGGCAATCAACATATTTATCGTCCGTAATATCATAAACATGCGCGGTAAATTTAGGTTGTTCAAAATATTGGTGATTAGGATTTTGAAACACTACCGCATAATTAAAAACGAGGCTATAGGTTGGTATATTAGGCGCCAAAAAAGTATAATTCAGACCTTCGGCTTGGTGATTAACGCTATCATTTCCCAAGCGTACAGAATAATTGCTCCCATTAGGACATACAACCGGGAAATTACCATAAGGATCTAATTTACCAAAATCATTTGCCCGGTTAAATAATGTATGACGGGTTGGAAGGGGTCCGGAATTATGTAAAGTTATAACTCCAGCGCGATCAATACTACCCGCGCTGCAATTCCAATGATTAAATGATCCCTCTTCAAACCCAATGTTGGCAGGTAATTGAGCAAATGACTTAACACTGATCAATAAAAATAATATAAACAGGTTTTTAAACACAGTGGGAACCGCCTAAAAAATTAATCACGAAACATTGGTTGTGTAAAGATAAAATATCCTGATACCATTACGTTAAAATTAATGCATTGGTTGCCAACCAATAAAGGGCAGGCATTTACGCCTACCCTTTATTTTTATGTTACGCAAAACAAACTATTATGGCCAAATACCCAGATTTTGATAAGATACCGCTATTTTGTTGATAACTCCTACCAAAGCGGCAGTACGCAGACCATCAATTTTATCATTGGTTTTATAGATCTCTCTAATTTCATGATATGAGCGGATCATGGTATCTTCTAATCCAGAGTTAACTAACTCTAACTCAGATGCGCCTTTTACTATTGTAGCACGTTGTACAGGTGTTAAAGAAGTACCGGTTATACCTTCGACCATGTTTACCAGGTTAAGATTGGTAGTTTCTTCAAACCTGCGGTTGATACGGCCAAATGCCACATGCGAAAGATTTTTTAACCACTCGAAATACGATACCGTTACACCGCCCGCGTTTGCATACATATCGGGCACTACAATACCTCCCATTTGGTAAAACATGGTTTCGGCCTCGGGGCTGGTTGGGCCGTTAGCGCCTTCAACTATAATCTTAGCTTTAATATTTTTAATATTGGCTATAGTTAACTGGTGCTCTAACGCGGCAGGTATCAAAATATCGCATGGCTGCTCCAAGCCTTCCATGGTGTTTTTAAATTCTTTTTTGGCACCCGCGTACCCTAAGATAGATCCGGTTGCTTTACGGTGCTGAAAAACAGCTTCAACGTCTAAACCATCTTCATTATATATTGCGCCTTCAAACTCGCATAAGCCAACTATGGTAGCGCCAAATTCGGCCATAAATTTTGCCGAGTAGTAACCCACATTACCCAAACCCTGTACAATAACTTTTTTGCCCGATACGCCTACTGTTAAACCTATTTTCTGCATATCCTCGGCAACGCTAACACACTCGCGCGCGGCAATGGCTACGCCCCTGCCTGTAGCTTCGCGGCGGCCTGCTATACCATGTAAAGCAATTGGTTTACCGGTAACTGCGCCCATAGCGTCTAACTGGCCGGGATTCATGGTTGCATAAGTATCGGCAATCCAACTCATTTCGCGCTCACCACTTCCATAATCAGGTGCAGGTACGTCAATGCTGGGGCCTATAAAGTTTTTCTTTATTAGCTCTACGGTATAACGGCGGGTAATATTCTCTAACTCCTGCACCGTATAATTTTTAGGGTTGATTTTAATGCCGCCTTTAGCGCCGCCAAACGGAACGTTTACAATGGCACATTTATAGGTCATTAACGCGGCAAGCGCCATTACTTCATCCTCGTTAACCATTTCGCTATAGCGGATACCGCCCTTTGTTGGCGATTGGTGATGCGAGTGCTCAACGCGCCATGCGTCAATTACTTCAAAACTGTTACCACGGCGTATAGGGAAACGAAAACGATAGACGCTGTTACATGATTTTATCTGATCTAATAAACCGGCATCGTGCTTGGTGAATTGTGCCGCATAATCAAAGTTGCCGCACACATCTGCAAAGAAATGGGTACCCTGATCAGCTGAATTATTTTTAGCCATAATTTGGTGTTTATAAATATGATTTTCTTAATAAAGTATGCAAATTTGATACAAATTTTATCAATATCGCAATTTATTATATCACCACACTGTATACTTATAGTAACAATGGTATAAAAACTATGTTTAAACAACCATAGCTTATTTTTAGGGCTATTTTTCTTTTTCGATTTTTCTCAATCTCCTGTCTATAGAGAACAAATAAATAGCCAATCCAATAAAGATAATGGTAATTACAGCTATGACAACATATATTTTGCCCGAACTGCGAAGCGCATCGGCCATCTCAACACCCGGTTGTTGTTGGGCATAGGTTGTTAAAAAAGATACCAGGAATAATATTAGGGTTAAGAACTTTTTCATTAGTTTATGCTGTTTCTTTTGTTTTCTATTAAACGTATACGGTAACGTAATGATGCTATCCAAACGGCTATCATGCTCCAGGCTATAAACGCCGGGTAAAGTACTACCCGCATACGGTTATCCATATCCATTTTACCAAAAGCAGGGTTACCGCCGTTACCGGGATGTAAAGAGTCTGTCATTCTTGGCAATACCATTATCAATACGATCATGATAGGGAACGCGAAGATATTATAGATGGCTGATATTTTTGCCCGTTTTTGTTCCTCGTCAATAGAGTTACGCAAAACGGAGTAAGCACAGTACAGTAAGAAGGCTATTGCAGCACTGTTTTGCTTTGGATCATTGCTCCAAAATTCGCCCCAGGTAAATTTGGCCCATATCATACCGGTTATCAAACCCAGTACAAAGAAAAATAAGCCGGTATTGGTACACTCAACAGCTATCAGATCATATTCCTCTTTACCGGTGTTTAAGTATTTGATGCTGTAAAAAACAGATATGCTAAACACCGTGAACATGGCTATCCACATAGGCACATGAAAATAGGTGTTCCTTATAGTTTCATGCAGTATGGGCATAACCGGCACACCAAATAAAAAGCCGGCAATTAAAGTGTAAAGGATTATTAGAACAGCAATAACCTTCCACCAGGTTTGATATATAAATTTCATATTGATCTGTATAGCAAATGTAGCAATTATTTATGTTGGCAGCTAAATATGTTGCATGGCTTAACGCTTTTCTGACGGCACATAATCAACCGGTAATAATTCTGACATTCTGGACTTGCTCCAGGTGCCTTCATATAGCGGTTCGCCGTCAATCACAATTCCGTTTTTATCAAATAAAGCATACGGAGGATTATTGTATAACGTAACCACACTAATTTCATAATTGGGCATATCAAGCGGGCGATAGATATCCTTGTAATTGGTTTCATCGCGCTTTTTGGTGTACATTACATATAAGTAATTGGGGAACGTAATTGCGAAGATGCCCGGCTGCTGCGTTTTTCTTAACAGTTCAAACGAGTACCATGGAGTTTGGGTGATATGATCCATCGTATATTTTGAAAGATTGGCAATGTCAACCCAATAGTTTGCCGAGTCGCCACGACCAATTGTTTTATATCTGTTTATTTTCTGATGAATTATCTCATCGCTTGGGCGGGACGGGTTTGGATAACGCGTTAACCTGTGCATTTCAAACCCATTTTCTGTTAGTTTATCGGTATACAGCGATCTGTAAAAGTCCATTGGCGAACCATAGTATGCCATATCGCGATTTTTTTGCCATATCTTTTTTTGCGAAGCAGAGCCAGGCAGGTCCTCAAATAAGCGTTCGCCGCCGTAAGTAATAATGCCTGCTATGTTATCGCTCTTAAAATTTTTAAGCAGGAATTTTACACGGAAACCAAGTCCGCGGTTTTCTATAACTAAAAAATTATCGCTCTCTGCTTCCAGGGTCAGTAGTTTTTTATGGTAGGTAAAATAGAGTACTTGCGGGTTTAGTATCTCGCACTTCTTAGCGTTTTCATCAACCCCCAAAAAGTCTTTTTTAAATTGTTCAAAGTTTCTTCTCCAATCAGCCTTAGCGGTGGTCGAAATTACCACCTCACGTAATTGGATTGTTTTAGGCTCTAATTCAACAACTACCTTAACGTTGTCATCCCCTACCTGTATTTTTTGTGTATAGTCGCTATACCCTATTGTTGTAACTACTAATGTGTATTGGCCCGGACGTATCTTATTTAAGCTGAAGGTACCATCTGCACCAGTACTGGTACCAAATGATGAGTTGCTTAAAAAAACACTGGCGCTATGTATGGGCGATTTGGTTTCTTTTGATATTACTTTACCGGTTATGCTTACATTTTGCGCCATTGCAAAAACGGGCAATACAAAACACAATACAATTAACCGGAAAAACCGCATAGGTAACTTTAAGCTTTTTATAAAATGCTAATTAAAACATTTACGATTGAAATATTGATGAAAACAGGTTTAAAAAGTGTAAAATATTGCACATTCTAATCTGGTTTTAATTTAAAGGCATTGGTTGCTTACCATAAGGTGCATAATCAACCGGTAATAAGGTTGACAGACGCAATTTGGACCATGTGCCTTCATATAATGGGCTGTTGCCTATAATAGTTCCATTCCTGTCAATTAATATAGCCTGGTTATTATTAACGTAACTAACAATGGTGGTTTCATAGTTTAAGTCGTTAGGTATACGGTATACGTCTTTATAATAGTTGGTTTCCCATCTTTTAGTATAAACCACATATAAGTTATCGGTGAAGGTAATGGCCAATAAGCCGGGCCTTTCTGTACTTTTTAATATATCGCTTACAGCAAATTTCCCCTTAAATTTTTGATTGGTGTAACGGGTATGGTTTTTAATACTTGTCCAATACAAATACGAGTCATCGTTTGATTTTTTAGCCTTATCCAGGTTTTGCTCTATCTCTTCATCCGTTGGCCGGCTTGAGTTAACCTGGCGTGCAAGGCGATAAACTTTAAAGCCGGCATCGGCTAAACTATCTTTATATAGCGCCCTATAAAAATGCATAGCCGAACCGTAATAGGCTTCATCACGTTTTTTGTACCATCTTTTCTTTTTCCCATCGCCGCCTTTCATTTCTTCAAAAAACTGGCTGCCGGAGTAAGCTACATTACCACTAAGCAACTCGCTTTTAAAGGTTTTTAACAGGAATTTAATGCGATAGCCCAGCGCATTATTTTCAATTATTAAAAGCTCATCAGTATAGGCTTCAAGTACGGTTTTATTTTGGCTGAATGTAAAATTAAGTACCTGTGGGTTAACTATTTTACAATCGAGCGCGTTTTGGTCGGTGCCGATAAAATCCTGTTTAAATTGTTCAAGGGCAAGTTTCCTATCTGCTTTTGATATATTTGATATAACTACCTCTTTAAGCTGAACAGTTTTTGGCCTTAATTCAATATTTAAATTAACAGGGGCTGTATTAACAGCTAGTATCTGCGTGTAATCTTCATACCCTATTGTAGTAACAATCAAACTGTACTGGCCGGGTTTTAATCCATTTAAAGTAAACGTACCATTATTAGCGGTTGATGTACCAAAGGATGAATTACTGAGAAAAACACTGGCCCCGGCTATTGGTGATTTAGTATCTGCTGATGATATTTTACCTGTAACAGCTATATTTTGCGCTACTGTAATTATCGGCAGAAAAAGAATTAAAAATAATATGCGAAATGATTTCATGGGGTAATGTAAACGCCTGTTTTAAGATGATTAAAACGAACTTTAAGTATAGGTATTGTTAATCGCGCCATAAATATGGGAAGAGTAACAAAGCTGTTGCCATAACAATAGCATTTATAGCGCATAACACGCCAATATCGCCGTAACTTAGGCTACGATCCAGGCCATCCATAGCGTTTTTGCTTAGGCGTATCAGTATTAAAATAACAGGGATAATTACCGGGAAACTTAATATGGCCATCAAAGTACTGTTATTGCCGGCTTTTGATGCAATGGCCGATATCATGGTGAAAACTGTTGAAAAACTAAAACTACCTAGTACTACTACTATGAAATAAAACAGTGGATCGCCAATGGTATTGGTAAAAAAAACAAGGTACACCACCAATGCCAATATGCTGAGCAATGACATCAGTAAAATATTGTAAAATGTTTTCGATAAGATAATCGCGTGAGGGCTGGCTATGGAATAATAATACAGCAAGCGGCTCTTGCTTTCCTGCATAAAGCTTTTAGCTATAGCGTTGACTGAAGCAAACAGGATGATGATCCAGAATAAAACATTCCATACAACTTTGTAACCATTGCTATTTTCAAAACCGGGTGTCAGGTTAAATGATATATAGCACACAAACACTGTAGAAACCACATACAGCAACACCCCGTTAAACGCGTATTTCGAGCGCCACTCCAGCACAACTTCTTTTTTAAAAAGTTCCCATGTTTGATCAATGAGTTTCATATCTGGCAAATATAGTGATTGGAGGTTAGTGATTAATGATTAGTAAAAAATCAGCAGGCATTTATTAACTTTACGCTATGCCGGTTACTTATTATAAAACACCAGTTGGTATTGCCCAGATAACCGAGGATGATGGCTTTATCAGCCGTATACATATTATGGATAAGGAATGCGAAGTTGAACCAACTACATCGCCATTACTTAATGAGACTATGCGGCAGTTGGATGAATATTTTGCAGGTAGCCGTAAGGTTTTTGACTTTCCTATTAAGCAGGAAGGCTCTGATTTTCAGCAGCAGGTTTGGCAGGAGTTATTGAAGATAGCGTACGGCAAAACTATAAGCTACGGGCAACAATCGCAACAAATGAACAACCCACTGGCAATTAGGGCTATCGCAGCTGCAAATGGTCGAAATAATTTATGGGTAGTTGTACCCTGTCACCGGGTTATTGGCTCAAACGGCAGCTTAACGGGTTATGCCGGTGGCCTATGGCGCAAGCAATGGTTGTTAGAACACGAGGCTAAGGTTTTGGGTATTGGCCAAACTAAACTTGAGTTTTAACTTTTCCCTTTAGTAATCTTACGATTTTTTCGTGTAGTTGAGCGGGCTGAAAAGGTTTAGCCAACACTTCGTTCATACCCGATGCAAGGGCCTCTTGCTGCTCATGATCAAAAGATGCTGCCGATAATGATATGATAGGGATGCTACGTTTAGGTTCATCAAAATCTATCCTGATCTTTCGGGCGGCCTGGTAACCGTTCATTTCGGGCATGTGGGTATCCATCAATATCAGGTCGTAATCATTCTCCCTTATATTATCCAATGCTTTAATGCCGTTGTTTACCACATCAGGCTTAATATTCCAATCGCCCAACATCTTGATTAGCATAAATTGATTAACCAGGTTATCCTCGGCTACCAATACCCTTATACCATCGAATGGTTGAAGCTGATCATTTGATTTTTTAACTTTCTCTTCCTGTGGCTTATCAGCTATAGCATACCAGTTTGTAAAGGTAAATACGCTGCCATTGCCTGGTCTGCTATCAACAGAAAGTTGGCCGCCTTTTAACTGTACCAGTTTTTTAACAATGGCCAGGCCTAAACCCGTACCACCGTATTTAGCTGTAATAGCAGCATCAGCTTGCTCAAACGATTCGAAAATATCATTTAAACGATGTTTAGGTATACCTATGCCAGTATCTTCAGCAGTAAATTGAAGTTGTACTTTATCGCTCTTTTTATCAAGCACAGCAATTTTTAGTTTAACGTGCCCCCGTTTGGGTAACTTAATGGCATTACTTAGCAAATTCATCAATACCTGTTTAAGGCGTAGCGAGTCTATCATTAAGTACTCGGGTATATTGGGGTCTATATCCAAAAAGAACTCAATGTGCTCTTCATCGGCTTTAAATTTTAATAAGCGATAAACAGCCTGCACTAGGTCTACCAACTTATTAGGCGACCGGATTATGCTAAATTTACCGGCATCTATTTTTGATATATCCAGTACATCATTTATAACTCCCAATAATGATTGCGATGAAACCTCCAGCAGGTCAAGCATACTGTTTTGCTGGTCTGTAACCTCTGTTTTGCGCAGCAAGGCGGTTAAGCCAATAATACCATTAATAGGTGTACGTAACTCATGGCTCATGTTAGCCAAAAAAGATTCTTTTGCTTTTTTACCAAACTCGGCTGCTTCTTTTGATTTAATTAGCTGCGACTCATAACTTTTTTGTGGCGTGACATCATTAATATTAAAAAACAATGTTTTATTGCGGTAAGTCACCCTGCACTCCACCGAGATAGGATTTTTAGAGAATGTGGCAAATTGATAATTTAAAACAGCAAGGTTAAGGTTTTCTTTAATAATATCGCCCAATCTTTTGCGGAATGCCGCCTTGTCTTCTTCAACTACACGGTCAATAATGCTCTTGCCAACCAATTCTGCTTGTTTAAAGCCTAAAATAGTTTCGACAGCGGGGTTTATACTTTTTATACGCAGTGTTTCAGCATCAACAACACAAATAATATCAGCGGAGTTTTTTACTATCAGGGCAAAATTGCCCAGCTCTTCATTTTTTTGTTTAATATCGGCCTGTGCGCGGGCTAACTGTATAAATGAATCAACTTTGGCTGATGTAATGTATGGGTCAAGTGGTTTATATAGATAATCAACCGCGCCAACACCTAGTCCTTTAACAGCATATTTTGTTTCTTTTGATATGGCTGTTACAAAAATTACCAATATATCTTTAGTGCGCGGGTTTGATTTAAGCATCTCCACAAACTCAAAACCATCCATCTCGGGCATTTGCACATCAACCAGGGCTATGGCAATATTATTTTCCCAGGCAATTTTAAGCCCTTCGTTTGGTGATGTTGTTGAGAAAAGTTTAATATCGTTACGCTGCAGCAAAGCTTCAAGGGCAACAATATTTTCTTCTCTATCGTCAACAATAAGAATATTTACGGGGGTCGGCATTTATGATGGTAAAAGTATAGTTATAAAAACATTAAGTTTGAAAAAGCTCCAAAATATCTTTCGTTTTTAGTATGTATTCTGCTGCATTCATATCAACAGCGGCTTGTGGCATTTCCCTCATTTCAGCATCATTCGGGTCCTGCACTATAGTTAACGCTCCTTGTTTACGCAATCTAAGTAATCCTTCGGCCCCATCAGCGTTCGCACCAGAGAATAATACCGCGGTGCATCGCTCTTTATATATTTCAGACGCGCTCTCGAAAGTAACATCAATTGACGGCTTGGAGTACCATACTGCATCTGATACATCTAAACTAAAAGATTTATCTTTTTCAATAAGAGTATGATAGTTTGCAGGCGCTATATAAATTGTATTATTATTCAATACATCTTTGTCACTAACTTCCCGCATCAACATACGGCTGCTTTCGGCAAATAGTTTTTCTATCTCGCTAAAAAAATTTTTCTTCCGATGGATCACTACAATCACCGTTTTATTTAAATCAGCAGGAAATATCTTTACCGAATTATAAATTGGCTTGAATGATCCAGCCGATCCACCTAACAGTAACAGATCGGTATTTTGCCAGCGCTGAATTATGTTATCGTCAAGAGCCAATTTTTTGATATATGTTTTCTTTTTGATTAATCACCTTAAACTTTTTCTTAAACCTTTCGGTCCTAATAGTTTCTTTAGCACCCAGGCATAAAAAACCAAGCGGGGCCACGCTGTTATAAAAAAGATCAAGTATCCTATCCTGTAACGCTATTTCGAAATAGATAAATACATTACGGCAGCTAATTAATTGAAATTCATTAAAAACATTATCAGATACTAAGTTGTGTACGGAAAATAAAGTGTTTTGTTTCAATTCGCTATGAATTGTTGCCGCATCATATAATATAGTGAAATGATCTGTTATTGAACCCTCAAGCCCGGCAAGCTGGTAATTTTCGGCATAGCTTTTTATCTTACGCAGGCTGTAAATACCCTTCCTTGCCTCTTTCAGGCATTCGGTATTAATATCTGTGCCGTAAATAAATGATTTTTTTCTCAAGCCCGCTTGCTGCATTAAAATAGCCAGCGAATAAGCTTCCTCGCCCGAGGAGCAACCGGCGCACCACATTTTACTATGTTGGTATGACGCCAGGTAAGGTATAACCTGTTTATTAAAAGCTTTATAAAAAGACGGATCACGAAACATTTCGGTAACGTTCACCGTGATCTCTTCCAGGAATTGCTGAAAGAAAGCATTGTCATTAACAAGTATATGTTTAAGGTCGTAAAACTGCAGTTTCTTCAACTGCATTATACGGGTTACCCTTCTTTTTAACGATGCTTTTGTGTAGCTGCCAAAATCAAACCCATATATTTTTTTAACCAGATCAATTATCTCGGCTACTTGCGGGGCGGTTATTGTTTCGGCAGTACCATGCATATTATTTCTCCAACCATAGCTGCATCAAGGCAATCAGCCTGTCCATATCAACCAGTTTGGTTATATAATCATTGGCTCCTGCTTCAATACATTTTTCTCTATCATCTTTCATCGCTTTCGCGGTTAACGCTATAACCGGCAGTCTTGCCCATTTGCTTTGCTTCCTGATGTAACGTGTAGCCTCATAACCATCCATTTTAGGCATCATAATGTCCATGAGTACTATATCAATATCGGTAATCTCTTCCAGTTTGGCTATGGCTTCTTCCCCATCGCCGGCTATCTCCACGTTCATATCGTATCCCTGTAAGGCGCTGCTTAATGCAAAGATATTACGCATATCATCATCAACTATCAGCACTTTTTTGCCTTTAACGCCATCCTTACCAATTGCTGCAACTTTGGCGGCAATTGTGCCTGGTTGAGGGGTGTTGCTTATCTTATTCAAAAACAGGTTCACTTCATCAATCAACCTGTCTGATGATTTATTTGTTTTTACAACCATTGCATTTGCATACTTCATCAATCTGCTTACTGATGTTTTGTCCAATTCCATAGCCGTATTAACTATTACCGGTAATACCGCAAAGCGATCAACCTCTTTTATTTTGTCTAATAGATCTAATCCTGAAATATCAGGTAAATTAAGATCCAGTATTACACATTGGTATTCATTTTCATGCAACATACGGAAGGCAGATTCGCCATCAAATGCCTGATCGACCGTGATACCGTTATTCTGCATCATTTCTTTCAATGCCTGGCTTTGTGCCTTATGATCTTCGACCAATAATATTTGTTTAAACTGAGTACCGGTATTGGTCATTATATCGCCAAATAATTTATCAAGCGTGCCGGTATCTATTGGTTTTTTAAGGAAGCTGATAGCCCCTTCTTTACGTACTCTGGTAGCAGCGGCATCGCCGGCTGACATTAAATGCACCGGAATATCGGCAGTTTCAGGGTCCTGCTTTAACTCCTTTAATATTTGCCATCCATCCTTACCGGGCAGCATAATATCTAATATTACAGCGTCCGGATTATTGTCCTTAATGATCTGGACAGCATTAGTGCCTTCATTAACTATTACTGATTTATAACCATGATCTCGCGAGTAATCCTGCAATATATTGGCAAAGTTTTTATCATCCTCAACAATAACTACTAAAGGCTCTCTATCTAATTGTCTTGGTTTAGCAATGGGTTTTAAGAACTCTTTTACCGGCGCCAGGGTTTCAACAGTTGGTATTATTTCATTATCAGTAACAACCGCTTTGGCCTGAACCGGGATAGTTAAGATAAACTCACTTCCCTCCCCATACTTGCTATGCAGGGTTATAGAACCACCCAGTAACGATGCCAATTCGCGGCTTATAGAAAGGCCCAAACCAGTACCGCCATATTTACGGCTTGTTGAATCATCTGCTTGTTGAAAGGCTTCAAATATTATTTTTTGTTTATCGGCATGGATACCTATGCCCGAATCTTTTATAGAGAAACTTACCGTTTGCGGTGATTTGCCTGTATTTACATTTATTGCGATAGCGCCATTCTCTGACGTAAACTTAAACGCGTTTGATAGCAAGTTTTTGATTACCTGCTCTACCCTAACCTTATCTGTAAATACAGTAGGCGCTACATTGCTTACGCTGGTTGTAAATCGTATTTTTTTGTGGGACGCAACTTCCTGGAACAGCATCTCCATATCCGATAAAATATCTAATATTTTAATATCCTCATTTTGCATATCCAGCTTGCCCGATTCAATTTTTGAAAGGTCAAGGATATCATTGATCAGTGTTAACAAATCATTACCGGCATTAAAAATAACGCTGGCATATTTTATCTGATCTTCTGATAGGTTGAGCGGCTTATTATCTTTTAATATACGGGCTAGCACTAATATGCTGTTTAAAGGCGTACGCAACTCATGGCTCATATTGGCCAAAAACTCTGATTTATACTTGTTGGTAGTTTCCAGTTCTTCAACCTTAATATTTATGGCAGTACGGGCTTCCTCTATAGCCTGGTTTTTCTCTTCCAGTAAACTGGCTTTTTCTTCCAGCTCGGCATTAATGGTACGCAACTCTTCTTGTTGTACACGTAGTTCCTCTTCTGATGCTTCTAACATTTCTGTTTTGTTCACCAGTTCTTCGTTGGTAATGCGCATTTCTTCCTGTTGTGCAGCTAGTTCTTCGGCTTGTTGTTGGGTTTCTTCAAACAAGTCATGCATTATAGTGCGTGCCTGGGCAGTATTTACTGCTATACCAATATCATTTGCTATAGCTGATAAATAATCAAGATCATGGCCCTTTAGCTCATTATTATAAGCAACCTCTATAATACCCTTCAATTTTTTATCAAAAAAGAACGGCACTATATAAGTCTCTATCAGGTCATTCAATATAACTGATGATTGCAGTTCCAGCTTGTCATTCAGCTTGCCTTTTACAGCGGTAGCTTTACCGCTTCGGGCAACCTCGCCAATCCAGCCTTCGCCTAAGGCGACTATTTTTTTAATTGCACCAAAGTTAGAGAACGCGTAAGTTGAATACAGGTCAAGGCGATTCTCCTTATCGTTATATAAATATAGGGTGCCGCTTAATGCTTTGGTGTAAGCGCAAACTCCGGCTAATACATTTTCTGACAGCTCTTTTTCGCCTTGCTGGCCCTGCATTTTTTCGTTTAGCAGGCCGGTACCGGTAAGCAACCAGTTTTTGGCTTCGTTTTCTCTTAGTACTTTCTCCAACTCAACGTTGGTTACTTTAATTTCTTCCTCAATTTTCTTTTGCTCGGTAAAGGTGCGTTGTATGTAGTAGAACAATACAATAATTATCAGCAGGAATATTAATGAGCCAACAGCAATAAATATTATGGCATTGGTTGACGCGGCTTTTGAGCTGTTTTTGCGACTAGCCAATAGCTCGTTTTCCGTATCAATCATGTTGGCAATAACCTTACGGATGCCATCCATATTTTGTTTGCCATTAACAAACATGTTGTTTTGAACCATAAAGTCCAAACCTTTGGCCTCACGTGTTTCTACGTTTATTTTTAAAATGCCTAATTGTTCATTTACTAATATGGTTAATGAGTCTACTCTTCTAACTTGTATAGGATTATCAGCGATAAGCCCTCTTAGACCTTCCAGATCAGTGTGTATGACAGGAAGCGCGGCGTTATATGGACCAAGAAAGACTCTTTTATTGGTAGCGCCAAAACCACGCATACCTGTTTCGGCATCTGTCAATAATTGCAATAAGCTGGTTGATGTTTTGATCACTTTTTGGGTGTGATCAACCATTACGGTGTCGCTTTCTAATTGATTAATACTATTGTAAGAGAGAATACCAACAATAAGGACAAGCAAAATGGATACGCCGAACCCGGCCATAACCTGATTGCGAAATGATAGTTTTAGCATTTAAGATAGTTTGGTATTACAAATATGTATAAAAACTTTTTTCATTTATGTAACAAGCCAGTAAACAGTTGTATTTAGTATTTGTTGTATTATTTATAAAAAATACAGCTACCTGGAATACTTTGATGGTTTAAACATGGACCCGGCTAACGAAACAACCGGCCCTGCAAATAACAAATACCATCCCCATTTAAATTTGATCTGGCTGGCTAAAAATCCGGCAAATGATTTAAATGGAATAAAGCTAAAGCTGGTATGTACTTTCATAAATGCAGCTACAAACAATAGCAGCACTAATATTAAGGAGATCCATCCGGTAAGACGCACTAATTTTATGCGATTTAATATCACACCCAATATACCTATCACCGATATTAATAATATCACCATACCGTAAGGGCGGTTTAGATCATACACATCCATATTAAATAAATGGAACGGACGCAATAACGGGCACCATGTACCGGCCATTAATAGTACAAAACCTATAAATGATATAAATGAAGGTAATCTCATTATGTTACTGTTTAGATATTTCCATTTTTTCGGCAAAGTGCGCGCAGTAATCGCGCAGGTCTTCTATAATGTTGGTTTCGCCGGTGGCGCGTAAAAAGCTGTCGCCCATGGTCATAAGGGTTTGATAGAAAAACACCTTCATTTCATCAACAGGCATATCTTTTGTCCAAAGATCAATACGCAGGGCATTTTTATAGTTCTGATCCCATAGCGCCAGCATAATTGATTTTACAGGCACGGCCTCTGTATTGGCTGAGTCGGTTGATTCCCATAAAATATTTTCGGGAACATTATTATCATCAAGTTCTACGGTAACTTTAATTTCGGCAGTTTTCATTAATAATTATTTAACAAGTAAAAATATAATAGTTGCCAAAGTTATAAAGCTTAGCTCTATTAGCCACAATTTTTTAAGTTCGGGGAAGAAATTACGGAACATTATATCC
>DHIR01000249.1:12187-12374 GCA_002403905.1 Mucilaginibacter sp. UBA4741 | reverse complement strand
CACTACAAAGGCAAACAGTAAAAAAATCAGGCTTATTGCCCCACCCAAATGCGGAAATGTCATGCCGGTAATGGCGGCGCCGTTTATCCAGATATAAACGGATAGTATTAAAAAAAATGCAGTGGCAAAGTTTAAAGGGGTTATTCTGATCTTCATTTTAATATTAATTATCAGCCCCCTCTAAATC
>DHIR01000249.1:8388-12019 GCA_002403905.1 Mucilaginibacter sp. UBA4741 | reverse complement strand
GGGGGAGATTTAGAGGGGGCTATTTCTTTCTAAAATTCTTTGGCTTACCTTTTTTAGGCGGCCCGGACGATCCGTTTTTCTTTGCTTTTTCGGCATCAAACTTCTTGCGCTGGTTCATTGTTTTCTTTTCGTGGAATGCGCCTTTAAAATCAGGATCATCCTTACGCTTTTGCAGATCTATTTCGCGGTTCTGATCCTGGCGCTCTTCGTAAGGGGTTTCTTCAATAAAAACTTCGGTTGGCATTGGTTCAACCGGGATAGTTTGCTTGATCAACTTTTGGATCTTGCCTACATAATATTCTTCGGTCGGGTTACAAAAGGTTATGGCAACACCAGATTGCAAGGCCCTGCCAGTACGACCAATACGGTGTACGTAATCTTCAAAAACAACCGGCACATCAAAGTTAATAACATGGCTCACATCGCTCACATCAATACCGCGCGATGCCACATCAGTAGCTACCAATATCTTAACCTCATCATTTTTAAACGCGTTCATGGAGTTAATACGGGTATTTTGCCCTTTGTTGGCATGTAGCACCCTCACCTGGCCCTCGCCATACTTGCGCAATAAAAATTTATATACATCTTCTGCAACGGTGCGGGTTTTACAAAAAACCATCAGCTTAGTTATATCGCCTTCGTCTTTCAACAACTCGCGCAGCAGGTTTATCTTGGTTTTCATGTTGGGTACATGATACAGTTTTTGCGTAACTGTTTGCGCCGGTGTGGCCTGTGGCGTAACCTCAATAACTGTAGGAAACTCCAGAAAATTGGCTGATAGCTGATGTATCTTATCAGACATCGTTGCCGAGAACAGTAAATTCTGACGTTTCACCGGCACAACTTCCAATATGCGGTTTATTTGCGGCATAAAGCCCATGTCCATCATTTTGTCGGCTTCATCCAATACCAGCACCTGTAAAGTTTTGGTAACGATGTGGCCGGCTAAATAAATATCCATGAAACGGCCCGGCGTGGCTACAATAATATCAATCCCTTTATTAATGATCTCTATCTGTGTTTTAGGACCAAGCCCCCCGTAAACAGAAACGATACGCAAGTCAGTATATTTAGAATAGGCTTTAACGTTTTCTTCTATCTGCATAGCCAGCTCACGTGTTGGGGCTATGATGAGCGCACGGGCATGATCGCCTTGCGCATATTTAAGCTTCATAATAATGGGCAATACATAGGCTGCGGTTTTACCCGTACCTGTTTGCGCAATGCCCATAACGTCCTGCCCGTTCAATATCGGGGGGATAGCCTTTTGCTGTACAGGCGTAGCCTCGGTATAACCGGCATCGGCAATGGCATTTAAAATTTGCCGGTTAAATTTAAGATCCTCGAAAGTTACTGCCATGCCGCAAAGATAGGGTTTATAGTCGGGAAGTCCGAAAGACGGAAAATCATTGCCACGCTATCGTCTTGCACTTCGTTTATTACAACTTCGCTAAAATTCATAAAACATTAAGGGTAACTCCTGTAATGGAAGCGGGATTAACAAAGGGTGTTATGACTATCGGAGAAATAGTAAGATTTACAGACTGATTGTCGAAAACTTATTCATAGATTTAAAGCTACCCAACCAGTAGCTTTTTATGTTTAAAAAACAACATGTTTACGGCAAAGTATTGCTTTACCTGTACAACAATCCGGATAAGAGATTTGATGTTACTTATTTACACGAACAATTTCCAAAAGTAGCCCCCACTTATTTAAAAACCGTAATTGATTGGTTAGATAAAGATGGTTTAATTATCAAAGAAACAGAAACATATCGAGATATATACCGAATTTCATATCAAGGGTTTGCATTTATTAATGATTTAAAACATAAAAGACAAAGCCGGAATATTAATTCAATAGCAATAATAGCGGCATGCGTGGGGATTTTAGTGAACTTTTTTGTTTTAAATCATAATCCAGCCATCTCAAAAGTCGACATTATTAATCCTATTAAAGTACAATCTATTAAAAATACAGATACCGTAAAAGGCACCCTTAAGAAAAAACAAAAAAAATAAATTCAAACTGAGACACTACCGAAAATTAATCCTCATGGTCTAACAGGTATATAGTCTCCTGACAATACCAACATTGGCAGGGGGTTACAGAAAAGAACTGTTAAGGGCTACCTGTTTCCCAGCGTTAGTCATTCTGTAGAGGCCTTTTTCTACTTGTCTAACATATCCATTTTCCAACATTTCTTCTATTATATCAGAATATTCATAATTACCCCTTAATTTGCGGATGATGTCTGTTAAGTGGTAATTGCCATCTCTTTTTTTGTTCATTTCTATTAATACACGCTCAATAATTTCCTGATTTTCCATTTTATTTACATTCAAATTCGTAATTGTGCAGAACGGCAAATGTTTTCATCTATGTAATTTCGTTCTATTCAAAAATACGGAATGTTGGTGACAAGACCAATTTTGTTAGTCCGGATTTGCAATTACGAGTGAAACACTTTTATTTAATACTCCGCTAACACAATAATTTTATCACTTATAGGCGCTATCTTCTCTTTCCCCTTCAAAAACCCCAACCCCACCACAAACGAAAACCCGGATACAATACCACCCATCTCCTGTATCAGTTCGCTGGCGGCGGTAACGGTGCCGCCGGTGGCCAGCAGGTCGTCGACGANNATTCAAACTGAGACACTACCGAAAGTCAGGAAGCTAAAAGGTTTTTGATTGCCTAATTTTAATGTTCTATTTTTATCCCCTATGCAGGCAGATAAAGACATACAAAAATGGACGCTGATTAACGAGCAGGACGTATCGCCTAGCCCGTGGTTCCCGGTGCTTAAACATACTGTTAAGCTAGCCAATGGGAATATTATTGATGATTATTATTTTTCGCCATTGGGCGATGTTGTGCAGGTGTTAGCCATCACCAAAAACAATGAAGTGGTGCTGGTAAAACAATACAAGCATGCACTAGGTGAGATCTTATTGGAACTGCCTGGCGGTATGCAGCAGAAGAATAAGTCTGTAATTCAATCGGCACTTAATGAGTTGGAAGAAGAAACCGGCATTAAAGCTAGTGCCGACCAGTTAATATCATTAGGGAAAGTCGCCAATAACCCCACCAAGCTAAAACAAGTTACTTATGGTTTTATACTTTTTAATGCCGAGTTTAACACGGTACAAAAACTGGATGCTACTGAGGATATACAAGTCTTAACAGTACCTGCGCCTGAAGTGTTAAAAATGGCTATCAACAACGAAATATATGTAACCGACTCACTAAATTTTATATTGAAAGCCGCTTTAGCTTATCCTGATATTTTTGGGTTGGCTAGTCGGTAACTATTGCCGCGCATTTGTATATTTGCTCTATGTCAACTATCCTCATCAAAGCCGCCACTATTGTAAACGAAAACAAGCAATACATTGCTGATATTTTAGTAAAGGACGGCTTGATCGATAAAATAGCATCGAATATTGATATAGCTGCCGATAAAGTGATCAACGCCGAAGGCTTGCATTTGCTGCCCGGCGCCATTGATGACCAGGTACATTTTCGCGAGCCGGGGTTGACGCATAAAGCTAATATTCATTCAGAATCCCGCGCGGCAGTTGCAGGTGGTATTACTTCTTTTATGGAGATGCCTAATACC
>DHIR01000249.1:7948-8274 GCA_002403905.1 Mucilaginibacter sp. UBA4741 | reverse complement strand
CTTTTATGGAGATGCCTAATACCATGCCTAATACCTTAACACAGAAATTACTCGAAAATAAATATGCCATAGCTGCTAATAATTCATTGGCTAATTACTCTTTCTTTATGGGGGCATCTAATGATAACCTGGATGAGGTTTTGCGCACCGACACAAAAAACGTTTGCGGCATTAAAGTTTTCATGGGGTCATCAACCGGGAATATGCTGGTGGACAACCCGGCTACGCTAGAGCAATTGTTCGCGCAATCACCCATGTTAATTGCTACGCATTGTGAGGATGAGGCGACCATACAAAGCAATTTGGCTCATTACAAACAATTAATG
>DHIR01000249.1:7162-7726 GCA_002403905.1 Mucilaginibacter sp. UBA4741 | reverse complement strand
TTGGCTCATTACAAACAATTAATGGGAGACAATATCCCCGTTAGGCTACACCCTAAAATACGCAGCGAAGAGGCTTGTTACCTGTCATCATCAATGGCGGTAGCGTTGGCTAAAAAGCATAATACACGCTTGCATATCCTGCATATATCAACCAAAAAAGAAACGCATTTATTTGATAATAAAACACCATTAAAAGATAAACGCATTACTGCCGAAGCCTGTGTACATCATCTATGGTTCAGCAATAAAGATTATGAAACAAAGGGCAATCTGATAAAATGGAACCCTGCGATAAAAACAGAAAATGACCGTGACGGCATTTTAGCGGCGGTTTTAGATGGCCGCATTGATGTTATAGCTACCGACCATGCCCCGCATACGATTGAAGAAAAAGCACTACCCTATTTACAGGCACCATCCGGCGGGCCATTGGTGCAACATGCTTTACCGGCTATGCTTGAACTATATCATCACGGTAAAATAACTTTAGAACAAATAGCCGAGAAAATGGCGCACAACGTGGCTATTTGCTTCGAGATAGAAAAACGCGGCTTTATCCGCGAA
>DHIR01000249.1:857-6997 GCA_002403905.1 Mucilaginibacter sp. UBA4741 | reverse complement strand
ACGCGGCTTTATCCGCGAAGGCTATTTTGCCGATTTGGTATTGGTTGATCTGAACAAACCATGGCAGGTAAACAAAGACAACATTCTATACAAATGCAAATGGAGCCCATTTGAAGGAACAACTTTTCGTTCACAAATAAAACATACCATTGTATCAGGTAATTTGACTTGGAGCGATGGGGCGCTTGTTAGTGATGTGGCGGGTAAAAGGTTATCGTTTACAAGGTAGTATATTTAGGCTAAAGCCACTTTCTGTTTCTATTTGCTATCCTTTGGCTGAAGCCAACGGCAATTAATTTGATTGGTTTGTTAATTACCCATCATTCAAATTTATTGCCGTCCCATTTATGGGACGGGTAACAAACAAAGCAGTATTGGCTTTAGCCAAACAATCATTGCCGACAAAAAAGATTTACTTCACCTCCCCACTCTCCACCATCTTCTTCATCGCGCCAAAAATGTGCTGCCAGTTTTGCTCAGAGTGTTCTTTAGCAGCTTCATCTTTAATATTTTCCTGGCCAATCTCTAAAGTAGTAACGCCATTTTTTTCTATAAGGTTATAGCTTACATTCTGGTAGTTTTCGGGTTTATCTTCCGTTCCGCCCATGTTGCTCCAGTAACTATATTTGATATAAGTTCCAGGTGTAATTTCCAATATCTTTCCATGATCTTCGTAGGTTTTACCTTCCCACTCACCGCTCCATATAATGTCGCTGCCCGCTTTCCAGTCTGATTGTACATTAGTACCAAAAAAGTATTGCTTTACAATTGCCGGGTCTGTTAATGCTTTCCAAACTAACGCAGCAGGTGCGTTAACAGTAATAGTTGTTTTTGAACTGATGTTTCCCATGATAATTTGCTTAGCTTGTTAATTTAACAGATAGTTATTCTATCTGTTTGCAAATAAAACAAGCGTTAATGACAACCCTATGTCAGTAGGTTATTGATGAGAAGTTTTTTTGTAGTAATTTTTCGGCAAGTTCTCTTACCCTATCCTTTAAACTATCAGGGGTTATTATCTCGGCTTTTTCGCCATACATCATGTACCAGCGGGCAAAACCTTCGAGCGAGCTGGTTAAGAATGTCATCTCTATATTATCGCCTATTTGTTTTTCGGATATAAAGCCGCTATAATATTTCTGATTCTCCAAATGTGAGTGAATACCTTTGTCAACCAATATAACTACTGCATCCACTTCCCTGTCTTTTATGGTTTGGGTAATATAGTCTTTTAATGATGGATGCTCTTCTGTATAATGTTCCTCGGTTACTATAAGATTTTATATGCGGTCGGTCCTGAAATCGCGATAAGCATTTCTTAGGCGGCACCAGGCTATTAAATGCCAGTATCCGCTCATAAAAAAAATACCGATAGGCTCTACATATCTTTTGGTATGCTCCTGACTGTGCTGGGCAAAATAGTTAAGGGCCAGTACCTTTTTCTGCGATATACTATGCAGTATAGTTTGGATATGATCGTTATTAGCCGTCTCCGGCATGTTCAAGGTTTTTAACACCTCTATCCTATTATCCATACCTTCCAGTAAATCTTTGTCGGTAGTTTTTAGTATGGCCCGCACCTTATACATAGCCGATTTATAATGCGTCATAGTTGAAGCATCGGTTAGCTTCTCTACAAATTTTTCGGCAGTTAAAAAGGCGGTGGCTTCTTCTTTTGTAAACATTACCGGCGGCAGGCGATAACCATCCATAATTGAGTACCCTACACCGGCTTCGCCAATTAAAGGTATACCGGCTTCTTCTAATGTTTTTATATCACGGTAAACGGTACGCAGACTTATATTAAAACGCTCGGCAATATCGGCAGCTTTTACAACACGGCGCGATTGTAACTGGATCAAAATGGCTGATATACGGTCGATGCGATTCATTATCGCAAATTAAAAAAAACAAACTACATTTGATCAACATTACCTTATTTATGGAAGACAAAATTGTAACCCTTGAAGCTTATTACGACCCTATGCTGGCCGAAATTATACTTGGCCGGTTAAAAGCCAATGGCATACCCTGTTTTTTGGCTGATGAGAATACCTTAGCTGCAAATCCATTTTATAACCAGGCAATAGGTGGTGTTAAAATAAAAGTATTTGAGCACGATCTGGAAAAATGCAGGGCAATACTGGCCGAAGAAGTTGTACCACAATCCGTTGATGAAGAATTGATCAGTTGCCCCAACTGCCAGTCAACAAACGTAAGTTATGGGCCTGCTCCCATTAAAAAAAACTGGTTCAGCATACTTATATCATTTCTTTTATCTACTTATCCGATACACCTTCATCGTACATGGACCTGCGCCGATTGCGGTGCTAATTTTAATCCTCATGCACAATAACTAACCTTGGTTGTAACTATTTGTATTTATTAATATCAAACTAAAACAAACTACATTTGATAAACATTACCTTTTTATGGAAGACAAAATTGTAACCCTTGAAACTTATATCGACCCGATGCAGGCCGAAATTGCACTTGGCATATTAGAAACTGCCGGCATATCTTGCTTTATGGATAAAAATGGCGCTGGTATTTATCCATTTTATACTGATGCCCTGGGCGGATACAAGATCAAAGTATTTGAGCACGATCTGGAAAAATGCAGGGCCATATTAGCCGACACGGAAGAGATTGACACAAACGAAGAATAAATAATCAATTTCTATTTGTTGTAATTATCTAAATACACTACGGCAGTATTTTTTTATATTGCATAATGTACAACCGCCGAAAGTTTATTAAAGTATCGTCTATAAGCGCTTCATTAACAGCGCTATCTGCGTCTGGCATTGCAAAAGCAGTATTAAATGCGCAGCCCCCTATTCACCCTATAGTAATATCAACCTGGGATTTTGGCGTTGCTGCCAATAAGGAAGCCTGGAAAATATTATCGAAAGGCGGACGCTCGCTTGATGCCGTTGAGGCCGGTGCAAGAATACCTGAAGCTGATTTAAAAAACCATAGCGTAGGCAGAGCCGGATACCCGGACCGTGATGGCCATGTTACTTTAGATGCCTGCATTATGGACGAGCAAGGCAATTGCGGTGCCGTAGCGGGAATGGAAGATATAGCTCACCCTATATCGGTAGCCCGGTTGGTGATGGAAAAAACCCCACACGTTTTATTGGTTGGCGATGGTGCCCGGCAATTCGCTATTGAACAAGGTTTTAAAGCTGAGAAATTGTTAACCCCCGAATCAGAAATAGCCTGGAAAAAATGGCTGGTGAAGCACGAGTATAAACCTATAATGAACAGTGAGAACCAAATGCCCGGCGGTAAATACAACCATGATACCATTGGTATGCTGGCTATTGATGCCAAGGGCAACATATCAGGCGCCTGTAGTACCAGCGGCATGGCATGGAAAATGCATGGCCGGGTGGGCGACAGCCCGATCATTGGCGCTGGCTTGTATGTAGATAATGAGATTGGTGGCGCAACATCAACCGGTGTGGGCGAAGAGGTGATACGCAACGTGGGCAGCTTTTTAGTAGTTGAACTGATGCGACATGGCTACTCGCCGCAAGATGCTTGTAAGGAAGCTTGCCATCGTATTATAAAACGTAAACCCGAAGCTGTTAAAGAAATACAGGTTGGCTTTTTAGCGATCAACAAAAAAGGCGAATATGGTGCCTATGCCCTACATAAAGGATTCACCTTTGCGGTATGCGATGCCAAAAAGCAGGATTTGATAATCCCCGGCAAATATTTTTATGAAACAGTAAAGGATTAAACTATTACCAATAGTTTATATTTACGTAATAATTACTCCCTGGCTAATTTATGATCTCCTTAGAGGTTTGTGCAAATTCAATTACTTCGGCATTGGCAGCGCAGGAAGGAGGCGCTATGCGGGTTGAATTATGCGATAACTTATACGCAGGCGGCACCACGCCATCGCCCGGACAAATAACTACGGCACGCAAACTACTCCACATTAAATTATATGTATTGATACGCCCCCGTGGCAGTGATTTCTTATATACCGATGTTGAGTTTGACACGATGGTTACTGATGTGAAATATTGCATTGAAGCAGGCTGTGATGGTATTGTAACAGGTATGCTTAATGCGGATGGCACCATAGACAAAGAACGTTGTACACAATTGGTGCAGCTAGCCAAACAAGCGGGCTTGGGCGTAACATTTCATCGCGCGTTTGATATGTGTGCCAATCAGTTTCAGGCTTTGGAAGATATTATTGAAATAGGTTTTGAGCGTATACTTACTTCGGGCGGTAAAAGTACGGCTATGGAGGGAGCGCGAGTTATTACAGAATTGGTTAAAAAAGCCAAAGGGCGCATATCCATAATGGCAGGCAGCGGTATAACCGAAATAAATGCTGCCGACCTCATTATGATAACCGGCGTAAAGGAGATACACGGCACGTTAGTGGCCCCGTTAAACAGCAAAATGCAATATAAAAACGACCATATTGTTATGGGCAGTACGTATGGCGACGAATATGGCTATGATGCCACCAGTACAGAGCGTGTAAAAAACCTCCTGAAAAAAGTTAACGAGAAGTAATAATAGCAAGTGTATTCACTCAATCACACATTCACTAATTCACTCATTTAAAAGAAACTAACCGGCAATACCAATTCAATTACGTGAGGGCCTACGGCGCCAAAAAGATCCTGATCCAGCAAATAGCTATATCTCACTCCAAAAGTTAATGGCTGCTGATTAAACCATTTAGTATCAAAATACAACGTTGCCCCGGCCGACCGGAAATTGCTTTTATATAAATCTTTGTTGGTCAGAAAAAAGCTACCTTGTGTATAATCAAAAAAAGCGGCGGCACGTATTCTTAAAAAATAAACGGTGTTGGCTATGCCTGCATCAGGGTAAGCTATAGGGAAATGATAATCAACTCCTATTTTATTCATGGTATACAAATTCTCGGCTGTGTAACCACGGCTAAATGGAAAGTCATTAGAGAAGCTGATTACATTGTCTGCACCTTTTTCCTGGTGGGCACCGCTAATAATAAAATTATGATTACTAAATAATCCGGGGAGATATAATGACCCCGTGGCCAGCAATTGGCTAGCCGTTACATTGGTTATAGCCGTTTTGTAATTAAGGGTAATGCTTTCGCCAAAGCGTGGGTAAATATTTTGCTTTGCCTGCTGTACATGGCTGGCAAATGATATGGTATTGTTTAAATACATATAAGCCTGGTTTAATATGCTTTGCAAGCCACTAAACATTGTACGGCTATAATGCAATGAAGAGCTGATACTTAACCCGGTTAATTGTTTACCACTGCTTAAATTAAAAGGCAGTTGCAAGCCACCATGTATATCGCTTTCGTTCCAGTATATATTTGTAGTTTTATATAGTGCTCGTCTATCCAGCGTATAATCAAATCCTGCTGATATATACGGAAACCACGCGCCATATACGGCGTCAACACCAATCTCTTTATAACCTTCGTCACGGTTATAGTTAAACAACAATTGCGATTGGAAGGTGTTCAACACATTTTCCCCTTGTAATGTAACCGTATAGTTAGGGTCACTAAAATCGGGTACCAGGCTATGGAAATTAAATAAATGGTAGCTTTTATTGTATTTAGTAACCGGCAACGGTTTATTAGGCACCTCTGCCAATAAATTTGTTGCCGAATCTCTTTTTAGTGCCGATACATTAAAATCAGGCAAACCACCGGGGATACTGTTATCAGGCAATGCGGTCCATTGGGCGGCATTATTATTAGCTTGTTTAAGTTGGTAGCCAAACGCGGTAAACTCTACCCAGGCCAGCTTATTTGCCGTTGCAGTAGGTTGATATTTGCTTATACCTGTGTTATCAATGGCATACAGTTTACCGTTGGTTGCATTAACCGCAAATAATCGGTCATTCATTCCTGTAGTTGCCGAGAAATAGATCATATCGCCCTGCACCGCCGGGAAGGCAACCGGCTGGTAAGAAAACGGCAATAAGTATTTAGCATTACCGGTTTTAATATCAATAATGGCCAGGCTCATCTTACCCTCGGTGTTGCGCACTGCCGATACCAGTTTATCATCACCATAAAATTTAGGATACGTATAAAACAGGTTATTTTTATTTGGTACTGCTGATATTAACTTACCATCAACGGTACTTAATCC
>DHIR01000249.1:0-792 GCA_002403905.1 Mucilaginibacter sp. UBA4741 | reverse complement strand
TCAACGGTACTTAATATATCCAGCTGATTTGTGCCAGATGGGTTAACCTGTACCGCAACAATACTTTTACCATCATTACTAAATGCCGGTGCAAAATATTTGGTATGTTGGGTAAGCCGTTGTTCTTCGCCGGTATTAATATCTAAAAGCTCTAATTCGCTATAATCCCTATACCCCCAGCGCACATCAGGGTGTAAGGCCGCGTAAATAATTTTACCATTGCTGTAGGCAAAATAATTATCTAACGATAAAGATCTGGTACTTATCTTCTTCTCCTTACCGTTAGTGTTGATGGTAAATTGAGCCAACTTATTATAAGTGCTTTTCATGTAGATTATCGTGTTATCATCTGCATAAACCGGGTATTCCTGGTTGGCCACAAAATGCTTGCTTTTGTTGGTTGTTACCTCATCTGCTTTATATTGCTGTTTAAAGTAATTAAACCCGTTGTTCCTGAATTGCGAAAAACTTTCGCCCGAGTATTTTTTTATCGCTTTTTGCATCGGGTAAAACAACCCCTTAAATGATGCCGCATCGTGCGTTACTTTTTTCCAGAAGTCGTCCCCATATTTTTCGCGGCCATAAGCAACCATCATATATCCCATTGGGTACCAGTCGGGTATGTAATCAATTAATGACCCATTGCGTAGCTTCATCCAGCTATAATTTTTACCGGCATCCCATAAAGCGCGATAACCATTGAAGAAATAGGGTAACCGCCCCCTGCCCTGTTGACTTACATGGGTTTCGTTAAAAACAGCATCGCCCTCAAAAAACCAATTGGGTATGGCC
>DHIR01000199.1:5119-5371 GCA_002403905.1 Mucilaginibacter sp. UBA4741 | reverse complement strand
CCATCGGGTAAACCAATATCCAATAATATACAATCGTATTGGTACATGGATGTTTTGCTGATAGCGCCGGCCAGGTTGCTGCAACTTTCGCATAAAACGCCAGCCTCGGTAAAGTATTTTTCAATACTTTCCCTTAGTCCCTGCTCGTCTTCTATTATCAGTAGTTTCAAAAAATTATTTTTATAAATGTAATGATTGAATTTGAGGAAAATTTGAAGCATCTATGATAATAGCAGACAATCGCCTACAAAA
>DHIR01000199.1:4115-4863 GCA_002403905.1 Mucilaginibacter sp. UBA4741 | reverse complement strand
AAAATAAATCCTATTTTTGCCAACACATGAATACTACACTGAAAAACAAATACGACAGCATAATTTTCGACCTTGACGGCACACTTTGGGACAGCTCTGCAAACGTAGTGCTGGCATGGCAGGCCGCTAAAGAGCAGGTTGATTACATTAAAGAAGATTTTACACAACCTATGATCCATTCCATAACCGGGATGACCTACAAGGCGATTTTTGAAACTTTGCTTCCTTACCTTAACGAGGAACAGCGCGAAGAGTTTAAAACTATAGCCGGTAAAAACGAGTTGGAAATACTTTATGAAAAAGGCGGCGAGCTTTACATCGGATTGGAAGACGCGTTAAAATATCTATCTACCAAATACAAATTATTTATAGTAAGTAATTGCCAAAGCGGTTACATAGAAGTGTTTTTTAAAATAAGCGGATTAGAGCATTACTTTTTAGGACATCAATGCTATGGCACCAAAAGCTTACCCAAGGCCGATAATATTAAAGACATTGTTAACGACCATAACCTAAAAACCCCCATTTACGTAGGCGATACCATGGGCGATTATAACGCCGCAACTAAAGCAGGCGTACCTTTTATTTTTGCTGATTATGGATTTGGTGTTGTAGAGGAAGATCAGGTGGCTACTATTGGTGGGCTTGGGGAGTTAGTGGATATTTTATAAGCATAGCGGCTATCGGCGGGGACTCACCCCGACATCGCTATGCTTGTCGACCTTCTCTTCGCTGCGCGGAAAGAGGG
>DHIR01000199.1:0-3882 GCA_002403905.1 Mucilaginibacter sp. UBA4741 | reverse complement strand
AGCGAAGCAAAGACCGGGTGAGTACTCGCAAACTTTTATCACCACCTATAGTTACCTTAGTGATATGAAAATCTCCAAATACCTGCACTCCTGTTTAGTTTTTGAGTTAGACGGCTATAAGCTATTGTTCGATCCCGGTAAATTTACATTTGCTGAGGGGGAAGTAAAGCCCGAAATGTTTGCCGATGTAAATAGCATCATTATTACACATATTCACCCTGATCACCTGGATGCCGAAAACCTTAAAAAGATAGCCGACCTAAGCGGCGCAACAATATACACCAATACGCAGGTTGGCGAATCTTTGCAAAAAGCAGACATTGCCCATACCGTTTGGCATGATGGTGTACACCAGGTTGGTCCGTTTAAGTTAAAAGCTATTTCTGTTGTTCATGAGCTTATTTTAGACAATCCATTACCGCAGATGACCGGCTTTTTGATAAACGATAAAGTGTTGCACCCGGTTGATTCGATGGAAGATGCTTTGTTAAAATACAAAGGTATTGAGCTATTAATAATGGTAACCATGGCACCCTTCGCCAACGAAGTGCGTATATCCGGTTTTGCCGATAAACTACAGCCTAAACAAATATTGCCCGTGCATGATGGCTACGCCAAAGAATTTTTTATTAAGCAGCGTTATGAGGCTTATACTAAGCATTTTGATAATCAAGGAATTAAATTCCATAATATTTATAAAGTTGGCGATAGCATAAGTATTTAAGTATAGGCGTATTCTTATTGCAACCTTTTCAAAATACCAACGCCGGTACCATCAGTACTTGTGCTTGCATTTGATAGAATAACAACCGCTATATTCTTCTCTATGTTATAAGCCAGGAAACTGCTGCTGCCACCGGTACCTCCATTATGAAAATAATAGCTTACGCCGTCTACTTTTATAATATGCCAGGCCAATCCTAATTTTGGTTCGTTATTAAACGTAATTTGGTGGGTTAATTCAAAAGCCTTTGATAGTTTACTATCAGTCTTTATCATATTGGCTTTTGTATATAATAACAGGTCATTAACCGTCGATTTTAATGATCCGCACGAAGCCAGCGCGTCAAAATCCCAGGCAGGTGTTTGCCGTCCTTCTTCATCATAAACCGTTGTAAAGCGTGAGGCCATTAGCGAGTATAAATGCTGTACCGTACTTTTCATCCCCAAAGGCTTACAAATAATTTCGCTTACTAATTGCTCATAAGGTTTACCGCTTATTTGTTCTAAAATGATACCTAACAAGCCGACCGCCAAATTAGAATAAGCATATTTAGTACCCGGCGTGCTTTTTAACGTGCAGTTTTTAAGATAGCCGAATAATAACTCCCTGGTATAGTTTTTATAAGGATCTGATTCATCATAAGGCTGTTGCGATGCAAAGTTAGCCGGCATTCGCGACAAGCCGGATGTATGATTAATTAAATTAACCAGGGTTATATTTTTTAGTTCGGGATTGGTAGCTACCGAGTCGGGCAGGTATTTGGTTATCGGGTCTGATAGATTGAGCTTGCCTTCGTTTACATACCAGGCCAGTACAGTTGCGGTAAATGTTTTGCTGATGGATCCTATTTCGAAAATACTGTTAGTGGTGGGCAGGTTGCTATTTCCTTTTTTGGTTTCACCGTAGTTATAGGTGCTTATCTTTCCGTCTTTAAATACACCTATACTTAGGCCAACTGTATTTGATTTTTGGATATATTTCCTGGCAACCGAATCAACTTTTTTATCTAATTCTGATTTTAACGGATTGCTTGATTTAACAAGCGATGATTTATTAGCCACAACTTCTTTATAAGGTTCTAACTTAAAATAGCTCAACTTATCGTTCTCATCCAAGCCTATGCCCAGTTGCATATTTACCGCATCCATTTGCATTTTATAGGCGGCTGTTACATTATTAACAAAGCTGATGAGTGAATCTTTTTTTATTGTGCCTAATGAGAACAGATCGCGGAAGAGGAAATCTCTAAACACTCCCTGACTAATAAATTGTTTGAAACGAGGGCCGGACAGATCATAAATAGCATCTGCATCTTTAGTCTGCACATACTTTTTAATCAGCCTGAATACAGAATCTGTTTTTTGCAATTGGCGGCTTTGGGCAAATGTGTTTGCGGATATCAGTATCCCAAAAATCAAAACCAATATACCGCGCATAAACTTCATGGTGATAGGCTATGGAGTTTGACCAGCAAGTAAATATAGCACCGCCATGCGTATGGCGACACCGTTTTCTACCTGGTCAAGTATGATAGATTGCTTGCTATCGGCAACATCACTTGTGATTTCTACCCCACGGTTAATAGGGCCGGGGTGCATTACAGTGATCTCTTTGTCTAAAGAGTCAAGTATCTCTTTATTTAACCCATATAACATAGTATATTCACGTAGTGACGGGAAATACTTAATATCCTGGCGTTCCATCTGTATGCGCAGCATATTGGCTACATCGCACCAATTAAGGGCCTTTATCAGGTTATGTTCAACCTTTACACCCAATGCGCCAATGTATTTGGGGATAAGCGTAGTAGGGCCACAAACCATTACTTCGGCACCTAATTGTTTGAGGCATAATATATTTGAGAGTGCTACACGCGAGTGCAATATATCGCCCACAATAACCACTTTTTTTCCAGCTACATCACCATACTTTTCGCGGATCGAGAAAGCGTCAAGTAGAGCCTGGGTAGGATGCTCATGCGCGCCATCGCCTGCGTTTACTATTTGGGCCTTTACATGTTTTGATAAGAAGGTAGCCGCTCCCGCATAAGGATGGCGCATTACTACCATATCAACTTTCATGGCCAGTATGTTGTTAACCGTATCTATTAAAGTTTCGCCTTTACTTACTGATGATGATGACGCGGCGAAGTTTACCACATCGGCTGATAAGCGTTTCTCGGCTAATTCAAATGATAAGCGGGTTCTGGTAGAGTTTTCAAAAAATATATTAGCAATGGTTACATCACGCAGTGATGGTACTTTACGGATCTGCGGCTGATTTAACACATCTTTAAAGCGGTCGGCGGTTTCAAATATTAATTCAATATCCTGGGCTGTTAAACCTTTAATGCCTAGTAGATGCCTTGTGCTTAGTTCTGCCATGTTTATATATCGGATTTCGAATGTTCGATTTCGGATTTATTTAATTTGTTTACTTATTTTTCTATTTCTGATAATAATACAACTTTGTCTTCGCCATCGGTTTCAACCCAACTCACCACTACCTTTTGCGATGCAATTGAATCTACCTCGATACCAACATAATCTGGCATTATTGGCAGATGGCGCGAGTATCGTCGATCAACCAAAGCCAGTAGTTCCACCTTTTGCGGGCGACCATAGGCCAACATGGCTTCCATTGCTGCGCGTATGGTACGGCCGCTCCATAGTACATCGTCCATTAAAACAACCTTTTTTCCTTCAATTATAAAATCCATTTTGGTTTCGCTTGGTATAAGCGGTGCGCTACGGCGGCGAAAGTCATCGCGATAAAAAGTGATGTCCATATCACCTTGCTGGATATTGTTATCGGGTAATATTTTGCGAAGTTCTTCGGCAACACGTTTGGCTAAGTAAATGCCTCGTGGTTGTATGCCTATCAATACAGATTCTGAAAAATCATTATGATTTTCTATTAACTGACGACATAGACGTTGTATAGTGATTTGAAATTTTTGACCGTCGAGCAGCGTAAGGTTTTGCATCGTTTGGGTGGATTTGGGCAAAGGTAATATTTTTTGATGATTAAAGATGTAAAAATATTCGATTGAGTATCAATATATAATTATAGTAATAAGCAATATTTAAATTAATAGTAAAGTAAAGTTTTACTCCTTTTTGTGAACGGTAAATAAGAATACAGGATTTTTGGCAAAT
>DHIR01000134.1 GCA_002403905.1 Mucilaginibacter sp. UBA4741 | reverse complement strand
CTATTATTGATTTCTGTTTTATTGCTGACTATGTACGTGAGTTCCTACGGGCAAAACTTTCCAGGAGCAAAGCCCAAAGGAAAAATTCGTTCAATAATCATCTTGCATTATAACACAAAAGATAGCTCTAATTTTAACAAGGAGGGCCAAATGACAGATAGCCATCATTATAATTATTCAAGAAACCGGGACTACACTATAACATACCTCGACACATCAAAAACAATAAATATTTATAATAAGAAGGGCCAAATGACAGAGTGCTATCGTTATAGCTATTCAAATCTTGGTTCCAATAAGGTAGATCTCGACACATCAAAAACAATAAATGTTTACAACAAGGAAGGGCAATTGGCGAAACAAATATATCATGCCAAAAAAGGACAATTTGTAATCAACTACAGTTATTTTAAAACAGATTCTGGTTTGGTGCAAAGACGTGACGAAATTGGTATGGGAGATGTTAAACCATGGGGATATAATGACATAAGGTTTAATAAATCGGGTAAAAAGGTTTATCAAAAAAACCATACGAACGATTCAAATTATGATAAAGAATACAATTATAGCTACAATAAAAACGGATACTTTGCCGAATATACTTTTGCTGATAAAAAGCGTACGATGAAAACATCCTACGAGTATAATGAAGATGGTGACGTAACGGCAGAACAAGATGAAGATCGCACCGGCACCGCCAGGTATAAGTACAAATACACTAAATATGATGAGTTACATAATTGGTTAGTGCAATATAGCGCATCTAATTTCTCCCAAAAAATTGAACGAATTATAACCTATTATAAATAGCGTAGTTAATGGGCCGATTAGACAAATACAGAAAACTCCCCGTCTTCAAAAAAGCAGACGAGATATTAGAACTCGCCGAAATTATAGTTGAGGCTATAAAAGAAGACGAGAAGAAGGAACATTTTGCCCGGGAGATATTAAGCAACGCGATGCTGATAGGTGCAAAAATTGCCGGAGAAGAGGGTGGTAGCTTATATTCTTTACGGATGCAGAACGCGGTTATAATTAAACTAGCCATACAGGATATGCTAAACGCGGTTATCTGTACAGAAATGTTTGACATAAACGAGGAAGAGTATGTGGATTTGATGCGGGATAAAGTTGAAGAATTTAGGCTGGAGTTTGTAGAATGGATAAGAGGGTTTGACAAAACAATTGATATACCAGATAACTGGGCCATACGTTATGATACCAGCACGCCGGAACAAGAGAAACTGGAAGAATTAATGTTTGACGAAGATAAGATAGATAATATTTTTTTGAAAACTTTAATGGTGACGATATAGACGAAGAAGACGATGAAAAGAATTAATAGTAAATTTAGTATATTTGAATTAGGAGAGTAAAGCAATGATACGTACCATAGTAACACCCAAAGATCAAACAATTTCATTTGATATCCCTAAAAAATATATTGGGAAACAAATAGAGATTATAGCTTTTTCTAAAGATGAAGAAATAGCTAAAGAAACATCTGTACAAAAAAAGGTATCATTTAATGCTTTAGCGATGGATACACGGAATTACAAGTTTAACCGTGATGAAGCCAATGAGCGATAAATTTTTCCTGGATAGTAATATTCTTGTTTACTCATATTCCAATACCGAAATAGATAAGCAGTTAATCGCTCGAAAACTTATTTCTGAAAACAACACTTACATAAGTACCCAGGTTTTACAAGAATTATGTAATCTTGTAACCCGAAAATTTAAATTTGATTATATTGTAGCAGCTGCGCTTATTGAAGAATGCAGTCAAAATAATAACTTACACATAAATACAGAAGTAACAGTAATTGAAGCCTGTAAAATAGCCGATCTATATGGTTTCTCATTTTACGATAGTCTCATTATAACTGCTGCGCTGGAAAGTGGATGTTCAATTCTTTATTCAGAAGACTTGCATGACGGTCAGCTCATAGAAGGAAAATTAACTGTTAAAAATCCGTTTAAATAGTAGTTCACATTTAAACCTTTCACCTCAAAAACGTACCTTTGCCTGTCATAATGACTTCAAAATTACAATGGCGTAATTATTGAGTTGATGCCGGTATATAAAACTAAATATGTTAAATTTTATAAGTAAGCTTTTCGGAAGCAAATCAGAACGGGATGTTAAGGCTATTTTGCCTTTGGTTGAAAAAGTAAAGGCAGAGTTTGCCAAGCTTGACCAGATAACTAACGACGAGCTTAGAGCCAGGACATTGGCTTTTAAAGAAACTATTAAAAATGGATTAGCCGGCATAGATGAAGAAATTGCGGCTATTAAAGAGCAAACAGAGAGCAACCCGGATATGGATGTTGCCGAAAAGGTTGAGCTATATACCCAATTAGATAAATTACAAAAAGATAGAGATAAAGAGCTGGAAGTTATATTGTTAGAGATATTGCCCGAAGCTTTTGCCGTAGTAAAAGAAACTGCCCGCAGATTTAAAGATAATGCTACTATAGAGGTTACAGCTACCGAGTTTGACCGTAACCTGGCTGCTAAAAAACCAAACGTGTTAATTAAGGGCGATAAAGCCATTCACCATAATAAATGGCTGGCTGCCGGTAATGAAATTACCTGGGATATGGTGCATTATGATGTACAGCTAATTGGTGGTATAGTATTGCACCAGGGTAAAATATCAGAGATGGCAACGGGCGAGGGTAAAACATTGGTAGCCACGCTGCCTGCTTACTTAAACGCTATTGCCGGGCAAGGCGTACACATTGTAACCGTGAATGATTACCTGGCACGCCGTGACTCGGAGTGGATGGGGCCTTTATATGAGTTCCACGGGTTATCTGTTGATTGTATTGATAAACATGAGCCAAATGGCGAAGAACGTCGTGCCGCTTATTTAGCAGATATTACTTTTGGTACCAACAACGAGTTTGGTTTTGACTACCTGCGTGACAATATGACACGTAGTCCTGAAGAACTGGTGCAACGCAAGCTGCATTTTGCCATGGTGGATGAGGTCGATTCGGTATTGATTGATGATGCCCGTACGCCTTTAATTATTTCGGGCCCGGTGCCACGTGGTGATGAGCATGAGTTTTATGATTTGAAACCACGCATTGAGCGTTTGGTTGCGGCACAAAAAGCATTGATCAACGGTGTTTTAAACGATGCCAAAAAAGCTATCGCCGAAGGCAAAAACGGACCTGAAGAAGGTGGTATGGCTTTGCTGCGTGCATTTAGAGGTTTGCCCAAAAGCAAAGCCTTAATAAAATATTTAAGCGAGGGTGGCAACAGGCAAACCCTATTAAAATCAGAAAATTATTACATGCAGGACCAAAACAAGGAAATGCATAAAGTAGATGCCGAACTTTTCTTTATTATAGACGAAAAACAAAACTCGGTTGAGTTGGCTGAGAAAGGTATTGAGCTGATCACCTCATCAGGTGAAGATCCTCATTTCTTTGTAATGCCTGACGTGGGTACAGAGATAGCAGAAATTGAAAAATCTGATTTGCCGGCTGAAGAAAAGATCGCCAGGAAAGATGAATTGATGCGCGATTTCTCTATTAAGTCTGAGCGGATCCACTCGGTTAACCAGTTATTAAAAGCTTATACTTTATTTGAAAAGGATACCGAATACATCCTTGACGATGGTAAAGTAAAAATTGTTGATGAGCAAACCGGCCGTGTGCTGGATGGCCGTCGTTATTCTGATGGATTACACCAGGCTATAGAGGCTAAAGAAAACGTGAAAGTGGAAGATGCTTCACAAACTTTTGCGACAATCACCCTGCAAAATTATTTCAGGATGTACCACAAGCTTTGCGGTATGACGGGTACTGCCGTTACCGAAGCAGGTGAGTTCTGGGAAATATATAAACTGGATGTGGTTGAAATACCAACCAATACACCAGCCAGCCGTAAGGATATGGAAGACCTGGTTTACCGTACCGTTCGCGAAAAATATAATGCCGTTGCCGATGAGATTGTAAAACTAACTCAAGCAGGCCGCCCGGTGCTGGTAGGTACAACTTCGGTAGAGATATCAGAGTTGTTGAGCCGTATGTTGAAACTACGCGGCATAAAACACAACGTATTGAACGCCAAAATGCACCAGAAAGAGGCTGATGTAGTAGCCGAAGCAGGTCAAACAGGTACGGTAACTATTGCTACCAACATGGCTGGCCGTGGTACGGATATTAAATTGGGCGTGGGTGTAAAAGAAGCCGGTGGTTTAGCCATTGTAGGTACAGAACGCCATGAGTCGCGCCGTGTAGACAGGCAGTTGCGTGGTCGTTCGGGCCGCCAGGGTGATCCTGGTACCTCACAATTCTTTGTATCGTTAGAGGATAATTTGATGCGTTTATTCGGGTCGGAGCGGATCTCAAACTTAATGGTGCGTATGGGTATTGAAGAGGGCGAAGTTATACAGCACTCCATGATATCAAACTCTATAGAGCGTGCACAGAAGAAGGTTGAAGAGAACAACTTTGGTACCCGTAAGCGTTTGCTGGAGTATGATGATGTAATGAACTCGCAACGTACTGTTGTTTATACAAAACGTAAAAACGCGCTATTTGGCGAACGTTTAGACGTGGATTTAAACAATACTGTTTTTGATGTAGTTGAGGATGTTGTAACCGAATACAAAGAAGTAAATAACTATGAAGGTTACCATTTAGAGGTTATCCGTTTGTTTTCTGTTGATATTGAGCTTACACAGGACGAGTTTGCAGCAACAAGCTTAAATAATTTAGTCGACCACACCTTTGCAGAAGTAACCGAGTTTTACAAACGCAAATCAGAAGCTATTGCACAGCAGGCTTTCCCTATTTTGAAAGATGTGTACACCACCCGTGGTAATATTATCGAAAATATAGTAGTACCGTTTACTGATGGCGTTCATGCCATGCAGGTAGCTGTTCCACTTAAAAAGGCGGTTGAAAACAATGGGATGGAAGTGATCAAATCATTCGAAAAGAATGTTACGCTTTCGTTGATAGATGATGCCTGGAAAGAGCATTTGCGCGAAATGGATGAGTTAAAACAATCGGTACAAAATGCGGCTTACGAACAAAAAGACCCATTATTGGTTTATAAGTTAGAAGCGTTTAATTTGTTCCGTTCGATGTTGGCCAGTGTTAATAAGGAGTTGGTGAGTTTCTTGTTTAGAGGAGGAATTGCCGCGCAGCAAGCGCCTGATGAGGTGCAGGAAGCAAGGCCACAGCCAAAAACAGATATGCGTAAAATGCGTACCTCAAAACCTGAGTTAGTGCATGATGGCGGTACCGGCATACCACAATTTGACGACACGCGCGAACTGCAAAAACCAACTCCAATACGTGTTGAGCAAAAAATTGGTAGAAACGACCCTTGCCCTTGCGGTAGTGGTAAAAAATATAAAAGCTGCCATGGCATAGGCCAGGCGTAAAAGCCTCACCCAACCCTCTCTCCAAAGGAGAGGGCTTTAAAAAGTCTCCCCTACCGGGGGAGATTTAGAGGGGGCTGATAATTAAGTTTAAAGAAGCATGAAAAACGCATCCGTTTATAAAGCAATTTTTAGCAATATAGCCGGGTGCATTTTTTTTATAACTATTTTTGTACCGGCAACTGCCAGGGCGCAAACCCGCGGCACGGTCGAGGTTATAAAAGATGCACGGATAGATACTTTAGCGGCCAGGCGCTCTACTTTAAAAGTGAGTGGTGGTGTGGCAGCAGCGGCTACATATTCAACATCAGGCTATGGCTACCGGGTACAGGTGTACAATGGCACAAGCCGTAAAGAGGCTTATGATGTGCAGGAGCGGTTTGTAAGCCAGCATCCGGGTATGCGTACTTATATTACTTATAGCGAGCCTAATTTTAAAGTCAGGGCCGGCGATTTTAGATCACGCATGGAGGCCGAAAGACTAATGCAGGAATTACGAGGTAAGTTTACAAGCCTTTTTATAATTGAAGGCAAGATAAACCCGCCTAAAATAAATACAGGAAATGATTAAACAGCAGATACAGCAACTTTCTAAAAATCTTTTTAACGAAGTGGTGGGCAATCGCCGCCATATACATACGCATCCTGAGCTTTCATTTCATGAAGTGGAAACATCGGCCTTTGTTGCAAAAAAGTTAGATGAGTTGGGTATAGGCTGGGAACGCATGGCTGATAATGGTTTGGTGGCCCTGATAGCAGGCGAAAAACCATCTGACAAGGTAGTTGCCCTGCGTGCCGATATGGACGCGCTGCCTATTACCGAAGCTAATGATGTTCCGTATAAATCACAAAATGTGGGTGTAATGCATGCTTGTGGACATGATGTGCATACCTCATCCCTGTTAGGCACCGCAAAAATATTGACTGAATTAAAAAGCGAGTTTGGCGGCACCGTTAAACTGATATTTCAACCAGCCGAAGAAAAACTACCCGGTGGAGCAAGCCTGATGATAAAAGAAGGCGTATTGGAAAATCCAAAGCCTGATGCAGTACTAGGTCAGCATGTAATGCCTTTAATTGATGCGGGTAAATTTGGTTTCCGCTCGGGCAAATACATGGCCTCTACGGATGAACTTTATGTTACCGTAAAAGGCAAAGGCGGGCATGGGGCGCAGCCACAACAAAATATTGACCCTGTTATTATTACTGCACATATATTGATCGCCCTGCAGCAAATTGTAAGCCGCATGGCTGATCCTAAAAACCCTACCGTTTTATCATTTGGTAAGGTAATAGCTAATGGCGCAACAAACGTTATCCCTAACGAGGTTAAGCTGGAAGGTACCTTTAGGGCGCTTAATGAAGAATGGCGCGCCGAGGCGCACATCAAAATGAAAAAAATGGCCGAAGGCATTGCCGAGAGCATGGGCGGAAGCTGTGAGTTTAATATTATGAAGGGGTATCCGTTCCTGATAAACGAACCCAAATTAACTGAAGCCACGCGTGCGCATGCCGAAGATTATCTGGGTAAAGAAAATGTGCTTGACCTGGATATATGGATGGCTGCCGAAGACTTTGCTTATTATTCACAAGTATCTGATGCTTGCTTTTACCGTATGGGTACCCGTAACGAAAGCCGTGGTATCACATCAGCCGTACATACTCCAACTTTTGATATAGAAGAAACCGCTTTAGAGCAAAGTATAGGCCTGATGGCTTATTTGGCTGTTAAACAATTGGGTAACTAATTGGTTCATAGATCATAGTTAATGGATCATAGTTATACTGATATTTTAATTTTTGCCATGATCTATTAACCATTAACCATGAACAAAAAAGCAGTCCTTTTATCATTGTTTTTAGTAGTAAGCTTTTCTGCCTTTTCACAGCAGCATAGGTTTAACCCGGACACTCTGTTAACTGTTGTTATCGATTCGCCGGTTAATATCCGGTCGCACCGTTTAAATGCGCAGGATTTTATTGATGCTGTATTAGCCGATACCGGTTTTTATAAAGCATTCCGTAACATGAAATGCTATGGCTTCACTGCCGAAAACAATATCTATACTTATGATAAAAACAATAAAGTAGATGGCGAGATACACCGCATTGTTAGACACAGCACAGTAGGGGGCAGGCATAAAACCGAATACTTATTAAAGCAGGACAAGGGCAACGTTTATAAAAAAAATGGCAAGTACGAGCTGTACACGGTTGAGATGTTCGACTATATTTTTAACAATGCCTATAACTCTGATTTTTCTGCAAGCGATCCGCTGGCTGGGGCAGGTAAGAATGGATCGTATAAAGACAAGCTAAAAACACTGATATTCTCGCCGGGGCGTAAGGTTACCGGCATCCCATTTTTGAGTGGTAAGACAGAGATCTTTGGTCGCGATATGAAGCAGTTTTACAGCTATGAGTTTGCGCGTGGTAAATACCTTGACTCTATACCCGTTTACCGTTTTAAGGTGATAAAAAAGCCGAGTATAGCCGATGGCGATGTAATGATAAGAGAGCTAACTACCATTTTTGATATGCGTGATTTTAAGATCTTAGGCCGCTATGTCGATATGAAATATAGCAATTTTTTCTTCGATTTTGAGGTGAAGATGAACATTGAATTGATACCCTATAATGGCGAGCTACTCCCCGCCAAAATAAGCTACCAGGGTAACTGGAACGTACCTTTTCATAAAGTAGAGCGCGCCAGTTTTTTGATCTTTCAGAAGGACTATAAAAGATGATTTCACTGATTATTTAAAGATGATTCCACAGATTATTATTGTCGATTTCACTGATTTATTTGCATCGGTGTAATCCTCAGCAATCGGTGCAATCATAAAATAGTAATCTGTGAAATCACTTTAATTACTTGCCTATTTCTTTCAGCATTTCTTTTACGGCAGCTTCCAGTTGCTGGTCTTCGCCGGTTAGTTCAGCATTGTAATCGTTGTTAACTTTAATATCCGGTTCAAGCTGATGGTTCTCGGTAGCGTGGGTTTCATTGATACCCCAGCTTGATATCATCGGGATACCAAAAATTATAGAGTTGTCTATTTGGTTTTCCCACCATACCGCGGTGCCTGTACCTGCAACCGGCATACCTATTAATTTACCTATGCCCAATTCTTTATAAGCATAAGGGAACATAAATGCGTCAGAATAATTGCCCTCGCTTATTAACACACAACTTGGTTTGTCCCATTTGTTGGCAGATTCGCCACCATTGGCTACATGCCCTTGCGGCCTGAAAGAGAAATAGTGCTTGCCACTTAAAAAGGTAACCAAATCATCATGCAGCCAGCCGCCGCCGTTAAAACGGGTATCAACAATTAATGCTTTTTTATTAAGGTTTTTACCTAAAACCTTATCAAAAGCGGTGCGATAACTTTCTTCGTTCATTTCTGCTATATGCACATACCCAACTTCGCCATGCGATAGACTATCTGTTAAATGCTCCATTTTGCGTACCCAACGGTTGTATAACATACCGTTTTCTGCACCTACAGTTATCGGCTTTACCGTTTCATTATAGGTTTGATTGGTTGCCGGGTCATGGAAAGTAATAAGCGTAAACTTGCTGGTTTTATTATTTAATAGTTTGGCCCAATCATCATCGGCAGTAATGGCGGTACCATCAATTTTGTCAATGATATAACCTCTTTTCATTTTGGTTTTTGCAATACTAAACGGACTACCGGTTATAATGTCCTTAACCAACAAACCATCACTGGTTCTTGAGTAATCATAAATTAAACCTAAAGCGGCAGTACGCTCACCATCAGGGAAACTAACGGCATAAATACCGCCGGTATGCGATGCATTCAGCTCGCCCAGCAATTCGCTCAATAATACCTGGAAATCGTAATTATTACTTACATAAGGTAAAAACTTAACATAGTTATCATGATAATAGGTCCAGTCAACGCCTTGCAGGTTAGGGTCGAACAATTTCTTTTTAACCTGTTTCCAGATATGCTCGTAGATGTAAGCTCTTTCGGCTGATGCATTTAAAGTAAAAGTGGTGCTGATAGGAACAGGAGTAACCTTTCCATCGTCAACCCCTATACGCATAATGCCACCGCCCGATAGTAAAAATAATGCCTTGCCATCCTTGCTCATTTCCAATGAGCCGCCGCCCGAGTTTATTTCGGCCAGCACCTTGGTTTCTCTGGTGCGGGTTGTTAGTACCCATAGGTTATACCCTTTATCAAACCGGGCCAGGTAGTATAGTTTCTCACCATCTTTTGATAGTTTGGCATCGCCTATATGAGATGAAGTTAAAGTTAAACGCACCGTACGATCTTCCAGGTTTTCAAGGTTTGGTAAAAACTCAGGTATAGCAGGTGGCGTTATTTTTTTCTTTTCGGCTTTAGCAATGCTATCCGCTTTTGCTATCGCCTTTTTTATGTCGACTGAATCTCTTTTGTCTATCTCTGTTTTAATAGCCAAATCTTCTTTATTCAGTTGGAATTTATCCCAGGTAGCCTGGTCAAAAAACATAGCGTAAACATCGCCCTGGGCACCGCGGGTAAGGTTTTTCATGCCTTGTTTGTCGCTTGTCCAGTACATCATTTTATCGCCCATGCCAAACTGCGGGTTGTAATCGTTAAAACCGCTTTGGGTTAGGTTGACGCGTGCTTTCGAGCCATCTGCTTTTATCAGCACCACCTCGCTGTTGCTTAAGGCGTTACCCTCGGTTGATTGTGCTAAGATGTATTTACTATCTGCCGACCATACAAAGTTTTGATCGCCATCAGCATAAGAGAAGTTTACGCCCTCAGGCAATATAGCTACAGATTTTTTTGTGGCGATATCATAAACCTTAATAACGTTACGCTCTTCCAGATAAGCTATTTTTTTGCCGTTGGGCGATGGGATAGGTTGAAACTCATCCTTATCGGTAGCAATTAATGGCTCGGTAGTTAATGTAGTAGCCGCATAGAAATAGGGCTCGCTTTTGTTGGCGATAGATACTTTGTAAATATCCCATGATTGCTCATTCTCTACCGAGTAGATAATACTCCGCCCGTCCGAACTGAACTGGATCATGCGCTCCTGGTTAGGGGTATTGGTTATTCTTTTTACCAAGCCACCTTCGGCAGAAGCGGCAAATATTTCGCCGCGATACACAAACGCTATTTCTTTACCATCGGGCGCAACCGCCATTTCGCTGGCACCACCTCTAACGGCTATGTTTTGGGTTTGATCGCCATTAAAATCAGCATTGATATTAATGGTTACCCTTTGTGGTTTCTGGCCCTCTTTTAACGTGTATATATCGCCGTTTTGGGTGAAGGCAAACGTGCCAATGTCAGCACGTGACAGGTTACGCACGGGGTTCTTATCAAACGTAGTTAATTGCGTTACTTTACTTGCGTCAGCCTCGGTCGAGCGGAATAAGTTTTGATTGCTATTACGCTCGCTTAAATAATAAAAAGTGCTGCCGGTGCCCCAAAGAGGTTCGCGGTCCTCGCCTTTGTAGTCTGATACTTTAGTGTAACCATCGGTTTTGGTGTTGTAGATCCATATATCGCGCGTTACACTTGAGGTATGATGCTTGCGATAAGGGTTTTCATAACCTTTGCTATCCTGGAAAATAAATTTATCGCCTGCTTTATTAAAGTGTACAAACTCTGTACCTGCCGAGTTTACCATAAAACTGCGGCCGCCTTTAGCGGCTACCTTATATAATTTGGTAAAATAACCATCCTCAGGGAAACGTACCGAACTGGCAACATCATGCCTGCGACTGCCAAAATAAATGGTTTTATCATCTGCCGAGAATTCATTAGGGATATCCTTACCCGAATCAAACGTTAGCCTTTTAGCTACACCACCGTCTGACGGCATGGTATAAACATCAAAATTGCCATAACGGTCTGACGCGAAAGCGATGGTTTTACCATCATGGCTCCAAACAGGGTAGCCGTTGTATGAACTATTGATGGTTAGCGGTATAGCGGCACCGCCGGTTGAGGCTACTTTAAAGATATTGCCTTTATATTCAAAAGCTATCCAGTTGCCATCAGAAGAAATTGCGGGTTGCTGCATCCACAAAGCGTGGCTTTGGGCAAACGACCGGCACGCAGCTATGCCGATTAATAAAATAATCAGGGAGAATTTTTTCATGATAAGTTAATTTCGAGGGACAATATAGGGAAAGATGTGCTAATTGGCAATAGATTGGCTGTATGCTTCAGGGCAGACGCATTAAAATTT
>DHIR01000010.1:493-5426 GCA_002403905.1 Mucilaginibacter sp. UBA4741 | reverse complement strand
AGATTTATAGAGGAAATATACAAATTTGGTTGAAGAAAGAACTTAAACAAAGTGTAGCGTCACTTGAAAATAATTATGTCTCTAAACAAAACGTTAGATAAGCAAGCTATTGCCCCTCCCGCCAATTTTTCGTATATTTGATCAACTACCCACCGCTATTCCAATCCTCCCAACAACCATAGCTCTTCAAATTTTTTTAAAGCGTTCTTTGAATTATATTTTATTATTTAACTGATAATCAGCCAATTAATTAAAAATATCACTACCGGTATAAAGCCTTATACCCGATAAATGGTGTTTTTTACTACCGGCATTAACCCCAATGCCCGATAAACGACCATTTTTACTACCGGCATAAAGGCCAATGCCCGATAAACAGCGTTTTTTACTACCGCCCTAAAACGTTATGTCGGTGTGAATAGAAATGGTAATCGGATTAAAAACAAAAAATGCAGATGCTCTTAAAAACATCTGCACATTCGCACACTTGCATATTTGCACATCTATAACTTTATCTCTTCGTCTTTTGATGATAAGAAATGGAACTCTGTAATTTGATAAGCCGGGTTGCCTTTAACTTTTATCCATTGGCCATATTTAAAGAACCATTGCATCTGGCGGGTGTATAATCCCTGGCGAATGTATGCTTCAATATACGGATGCACACAAAGGGTAATGCCTTTTTCGTTTTGCTCGGTTAAAACAAAATTGAAATTGTTCTCAATATCGTCCAGCAATAAAATGCTTGGGCGTATGGTACCTGTGCCATGGCATGCAGGGCAAACCTCGGTGGTAACAATGTTCATTTCGGGCCTTACACGCTGGCGGGTTATTTGTACCAATCCAAATTTACTTGGCGGCAAAATAGTATGCTTAGCGCGATCTAAGGCCATTTCGGCACGTAGATAATCAAACAGATCCTTGCGGTTGTTTGGTTTGTGCATGTCAATAAAATCGATCACCACAATACCACCCATATCACGCAGGCGCAGCTGGCGGGCAATTTCTTTAGCCGCTTCGCGGTTTACCTGGTAAGCGTTTTCTTCCTGGTTCTCTTTATTAGCAGTGCGGTTACCACTGTTAACGTCAACAACATGCAGGGCTTCGGTATGCTCAATAACCAGGTATGCTCCCCCGGCTAAATTAACCGTTTTGCCAAAAGCACCTTTTATTTGCTTATCAACACCAAAGTGTTCAAATAGCGGCTCTTTATGTTTGTGCAGCTTAACAATGCTTTCCAGATCAGGCGAGATATCCTTTACATACTGCTTAACTTCCTCATACAAGGTAGTATCGTTTAAGTAGATGTTCTGAAAATCAGGATTCAATATATCCCTCAGGATGGTTGACGTACGGCCAATTTCGCCTAAAACTTTCTTACCCGGCTCAACAGATGGCAGGCGAGTAACAAAGGCCTCCCATTTCGATACCAGATCAAGCAGGTCCTTTTGCATTTCTGCAACGCCCTTACCCTCTGATACTGTACGGATAATTACACCAAAGTTTTTAGGCTTTATGCTCTCTATAATTTTGCGCAAACGGTTCCGTTCCGTGTTACTCTTTATCTTTTTAGATATCGATATAACGTCAGAAAAAGGTACTAATACTACGTACCTGCCTGCTATAGATAGATCTGAACTTAAGCGGGGGCCCTTTGTTGATATAGGCTCCTTGGCTATTTGTACAGGTATAAGCTGGTTCTTGGTTAAGATATCAGAGATCTTTCCTCCCTTACTAATATCTTCCTCCAGCTTAAAGTTATCTAAAAGCTTAGACTGGTAACTTCCACCACGCACTTGCTTGGCCAGTTTAAGGAGCGTTTGCACCTGCGGACCAAGATCAAGATAATGCAAAAATGCATCCTTCTCATAACCTACATCAACAAAGGCAGCATTTAACCCAGGCATGATCTTTTTGATCCTGCCCAGGTATATATCACCAACAGTATAATTGTTGCTGATTTGCTCTTTGTGTAGTTCTACAAGTTGTTTATCCTGTAATAATGCAATAGTAGCCCCGTTAGGGGATGAATCGATAATTAATTCTTTTATCAACTGCTACTCCATTTCTTTAAACGGTAACCGGTAAATCACCGGCACCGCAAATTGTACTATAGGGGTAAAAAACAAAACTGCTTTTACTCGCTTTAAAAGCAGGAAAAAATAAGTTGCTAAAAAGCAGAGCCTATTTCTTTTTGTGCCTGTTTTTTCTTAAACGCTTTTTACGTTTATGAGTAGCCATTTTGTGTCTTTTACGTTTTTTACCGCTCGGCATAATAATAATTTTTAAATGTGTTAATTTTTTAATTCCTTAATATATTGATCGATGCGCTGACCAAAAACCGGGTCGGGCATCATTTCTTTGCATTTTTGATAAGCTGCAATAGCTTCTGGTTTCTGACCCAACTGTTTATACGTTTCGGCCAGATAAAAGTATGATTCAAAATCAGGTTTTTTTGCAATAACCGTTTTAAAGCGTTGTACAGCCTTATCAAACTGCCCTGATTTCATGGAGAACAAACCTAAATTAAGGTTTGCACTAATGTTAGTAGGGTCTTGCGCAATAACCTCACGCAGTAAAGCAATACCCTGCATTGGGCTAGCCCCGCCGTTTACATAAGCAACACCTAAACCTGTTTTGCCTTCAAGGCTTTGGGGTTTAAGTTTTAATGCATTTGTAAAAGCTTCGACAGCACCTGTAATAAATGCCGGTGTTACCGCGGTATCCTGCGTAATTTTAAATGCATCGTTAAAACGGTTACCCGAGTTTAACCATGCATCAAAGCTATTATCCTTGCGGGCAACAGCCTGGTAATAAAATGCTGCCGGCGCCGGTTGATTTACGTCATCCCAACGGGCGGCTAATTGTTTGTTGAGCGATAGCTTCTCAGCATCGCCAGATGCTTTTTCTAACCGGCCTTCCAGATCGTTGATCTTAGCAGATAAAGCCGCGCCTATAGCCGCTTTAGCCGGTTCTGACACGGTTGCTACAGTTACATTTGATACCGCCTTGCTTGCCATTGGGGCAGATTTGGCGGTATCGTGTGTAGCGCTTGCTTTTATTAAGCCCTTTACAGGTAATGAATACAAATAGCCCATAATAGCCACAATGACTATGGCAACACCTATTTGTTTTTTATTCATAATACTTATTATGCTTTAGTTGTTTTGTTACCTGTTTTTACTTTCTCAACAAACGTTTTAGCCGGTTTAAAGCTAGGTACAAAATGCTCAGGTATAATTATAGCAGTGTTTTTTGAAATATTACGTGCAGTTTTTTTAGCTCTCTTTTTAACAACAAAACTTCCAAATCCCCTTACATAAACGTTCTCGCCGCCAACCATTGAATTTTTAATAACCTTAAAAAACGCTTCAACTGTTTCTTGTACATCAACCTTCTCAATTCCTGTCTTAGATGAGATTTCAGTTATAATTTCTGCTTTAGTCATATCTGATTTTCCTTTATTTAATTTGTAATTACTTAACTTATTTGGGGTTGCAAAAGTATTGCTTTATTACTAAAGAGCGAAATAATTAACGCATTTTTTTTAATAAACACGAAAACTACTACATAATCTTTACAAAGACCATTCAATTAAACACTTAATCCTATATTTTTGCGCTAGATGAATTTCTCTGATGAGCTTGTAAAATGGTATAACGAAAACAAGCGCGATCTGCCCTGGCGACATACTACCGATGCGTATATTATTTGGCTATCCGAGGTTATTTTACAACAAACCCGCGTAGAGCAGGGCATGCCCTATTTTAACAGGTTTGTTGAGGCCTATCCCAATGTAACCGCTTTTGCCTCAGCCAGCGAGGATGAGGTTTTGCGCTTATGGCAGGGTCTGGGCTATTATTCGCGGGGCCGCAATATGTTAAAGACCGCGCGCATAGTTCGGGAAGAATATAATGGTACGTTTCCTGAAAAGTATGATGAGCTGATCAAACTAAAAGGAATTGGCGAATATACAGCTGCCGCGATAGCCTCATTTTCGGCTAACGAAGCAAAGGCCGTAGTTGACGGAAATGTTTACCGTGTTATTGCCCGGTATTTTGGCATCAACGAGCCTATAAATAGTACAGCCGGTAAAAAAATGTTTCAATCAATAGCAACCGATTTGCTTAATAAGAAATATCCGGCTTTGCATAACCAGGCCATGATGGAGTTTGGCGCCATGCTTTGTAAACCTAAAAATCCGGCTTGTGGCATTTGCCCGGTGAGAGAAGGATGCTACGCTTTTATAAATAATGCCACTACAACTTTGCCGGTAAAAATTAATAAGGTTAAAATAAAGAAGCGCTTTTTTAACTATTTTTTATTTACAGATGGCGATAGCATTTTAATGAATAAACGGTCAGAAAACGACATCTGGGCCAATATGTACGATTTGCCGCTGATAGAAACGCCCGCTTTCCTGCCACTTGATGAGCTGCTTGCCCTGCCAGAAACTGTTGAATATTTTGGTAATGATATTAAAATAGAAGCGACATCAACTATTAAAAAACATGTGCTTACCCACCAGCATTTGCACGTACGGTTTATTACTTTAACCGGGCAACCTGTGAGGTTAATGCCAAATTGGGTTTTCATAGAAGTAAATAAAATAAGAAAATTGCCGCTATCTAAAGTAATTTTTATATTTTTAGATAATTTTTTAAATTAGAAATAAACATTGTACATTTACCGTACGATTTAAACTATGTCTGGAATTAATAAAGTAATACTGGTTGGCCATTTGGGCAAAGACCCCGAAGTGCGCCAATTAGAGGGAGGTGTATCTGTTGCAAGCTTTCCTCTGGCTACATCAGAAACCTTTAACAAGGATGGCAAAAAGGTGGAGCAAACCGAATGGCATAACATTGTGTTATGGCCCAGTCTTGCAGATGTGGCAGCTAAGTTTTTGCAAAAAGGCAAGCTGGTTTACATT
>DHIR01000010.1:0-371 GCA_002403905.1 Mucilaginibacter sp. UBA4741 | reverse complement strand
AGGCAAGCTGGTTTACATTGAAGGTAAATTGCGTACCCGGTCATTCGAGGATAAAGAAGGCGTTAAAAAATATACTACCGAGGTAGTGGCCGAAAACTTTACCATGCTGGGACGTAAAACAGATTTTGAACAAGATACATTCCCCCGCCAGGTATCAAAAACTGTGGATGAATTAGATACTGACGCTATATCATTTTAAACCCCCAATTATAAATTTATAACCAAAGCCATTCTGATAATTCGGAATGGTTTTTTTGTGGAATAAATATTAAAAGATGGAATATGATTTTTTCTATCGCTTACAGTTGTTTCATTTTTGACACAACTGCAAGGTGTTTATAGATATATAAATATAATACTCCCCTAAATTA
>DHIR01000110.1:12502-45312 GCA_002403905.1 Mucilaginibacter sp. UBA4741 | reverse complement strand
GTATTCCCACTGTATAAATACACGCTCTAATGGGTCGGTATTGTCGCTCGGCCAAAATTCGGTAAAGTATTTCAGGGCCGCATAATCAACCCGGCCACCACCACCCGAGCATAACATCATGGGCACCTTAGGATATTTAGCGCGAATACGCTCCAGTACTTTATACAATCCCCTTACATAATCAACATAAAACTGTGACTGATTTTTAAGGTGTGTCGAATATGCATTATAGATTACCGCGTTACAATCCCATTTAATATAAGCCAGGGCAGGGTTTTTGGTAAACAGGTTATCAACTATGCCATAAACAAAATCCTGTACTGCCGGGTTGCTTAGATCAAGCACCAATTGGTTGCGATAGTAATACTCATCGCGTTTAGGTTGCTTAATAACCCAATCCGGGTGTTTCTCATAAAGTTCGCTTTTAGGGCTTACCATTTCGGGTTCTATCCAGATACCAAACTTTACGCCATTATCCTGCGCGCCCTTAACCAGCGATGCAATGCCATTTGGCAATTTAGTTTTAGTTTCCTCCCAGTCACCAAGGGCGGTATGATCGCCGCTGCGGGGATATTTGTTACCGAACCAGCCATCATCCAGCAAAAACAAATCAACACCTAATTTTTTGGTGTCTTTTAGTAAAGCAGCTAGTTTGGTTTCATCAAAATCAAAAAAGGTGCTTTCCCAATTGTTCAACAAGGTTAAGCGGCTGCCTTTGCCATCTAATATTTTGTAATTGCGGGCCCAGTGTTGTACGTTACGGCTGGCTTCGCCCTTGCCGTTTCTTGATAAGGTGTACCAAAAAGCCGGGGTAACAAAATCCTCGTTAGGTTTTAACTGGTATGGCGATGCATAATTATTAATACCTGATATGATGCGTAAATTATTCTCGGGGTCAAGCTCCAGGTCCGTGCGGAAATTACCGCTCCACTCCAGGCCGCCATACATTACGGTGCCGTCATCCTCGGTCGCAGGCTTATCTAACGATACCATAAAAACAGATGGCTGGAACAGGTTAGCGCGTGTGCCCAACTTGGTGTCTAATGTTTTAATGCCGTGTGTAATTTGCGTTTCTTCGGGGCGCATTTCTTTGGCCCAGTCGCCATGGTATTGGGTTAACCAAAAGGCAGGAGCTTTTAAATACAAATTAGCCGATGCAAATTTTACCAGCGTTACCTCACCTTTTTCACTATGGCGGATGTTGCTCCATTGTTCAATTACATCGTCTTTAAAGTAAGCTTTATAGAACAAAGTAACCTCAAAATTATAAGCCGGGTCCTTTAATACAATACTGGTTAAGGTTATATCATCGCTGATATGCTCTACTTTAGAGCTTACATATTGCAGATCGAGCGAGTAATTGCCATCAGCATGAATAACCTGTATGGCCGGTTCCAATAAATTACGAGAACCCGCCGGGGTATATGCCGATGCCATTTGGCCGCTATAGTCCTTGTCTTTGCCATATACGGCATCAATATTAGCATACTCTTTACTATCGGCCAGTTTGGGGCCAAAGTACACGGTGTTTAGATCATGCTTTTTATCAGCTAGTAAGACCAATGCATTTTTATTGGTTTCTATAGAGATAGTTTGGGCAAGCGCGATATTTTTAGTCAAAGCGCTTAACGCTAACGGAAGAATAAAATAGGATGCTTTTATTTTCATTGATTTAAAGTTTATAAAATTGGTTGGTGCCAGGTTTCAGCCTGCATAATTAAACAATTGGTTTAAATTAAAATTAAGCTTTTACCGCTATTGATTAATTTAATTTTGCCGTTTATTTTAACTTTTACTTTTTTGGCCTGCGGCGATGTTATTTTGTAGGCAGTTATTTCCCCGTCTTTCCACTGCATATCAACGGTAAAATTACCGCGTGCCTTTAGGCCTTTAACGCTGCCCTGGGCTTTCCAACTATCCGGAATAGCGGGTAACAAATTAATATAGCCTTCGTGGCTTTGTATCAGCATTTCGGCAATACCGGCCTCTGCACCAAAGTTGCCATCTATCTGGAACGGTGGCCCGGCAGATAATAAGTTTGGATAAATACCACCGCCTGCGGTGTAATTTATACCTGTACCCGTAACGGGTTTCATCAACTCATGGAATAATTTAAAAGCCCGGTTGCCGTCATGCAATCGTGCCCAAAACAATAATTTATAAGCTATAGACCAGCTTGGCCCGTCATCGCCTCTGACATTAAGCGTTTTCTTGGCTGCTTCGGCCAGTTCGGGTGTGCCATCGGCTGTAATTTCTGATGCAGGGTAAATGCCATATAAATGCGAAACATGCCGGTGCGTTGGCTCGGTTTCTTTATAATCTTCCAGCCACTCCTGTATGCGGCCATCTTTGCTGATGATGCCAGCGGGTGGGATCTCGTTTAAACGTTTTTTTAATTGAGCGCGAAAGTCAGCATCCTGTCCTAACGTCTCTGACGCGGTAATGACGTTGGCAAAAAGCTCGCGCATTATCTGGTTATCAATAGTAGCGCCGATGCAAATACTGGCATGGCGGCCACTGCCATCGGGCATAACAAAACTATTCTCGGGCGATGATGACGGCACCGTAACCATATACCCGCTTTTAGGATCTTTGGTAAGAATACTATTATAAAACTGCGCCGATCCTTTCAAAATCGGGTAAATACTTTTCAAATAAGCTTTGTTATTAGTAAAAGCATAATGGTCCCATAAATTACTACATAACCAGCCCGAGCCTGCTTTGGTTACGCCCCATGAGGCGCTTTCGCCGGGCTCTGTCCATCCCCAAACATTGGTTATTACGTGGGCTACCCAGCCATTGGCATTATAATAGGCTTTAGCGGTGCGTTCGCCATTTTTAACCATGCCACGTACCAGCTCGACTAAGGGCAGGTTTAACTCGGATAGATTTGAAACCTCAACCGGGAAATGGTTCATCTGCACATTAACATCCAGGTGGTAATCACCATTCCAAGGTGTATGTATTTGGTTGGCCCAAAGCCCTTGCAGGTTTGGTGGTAATAAACCTACTCGAGTACTGCATATATTTAAATATCGCCCATATTGATAAAATAAAACAGGCAACAGCTTGTCCTTATCGGGGTTATTATGAAAGCTGATGAGGCGTTGGTCGGTAGTTTCATTATCATTGTTTTTCCCCAAATCTATGCTAACGCGATCAAACAGTTTTTTGAATTTGGCAGTATGCTCTTGTTTTAGCAACGCGTATGGCTTTTTCATCGCGGCAGCTAAATTTTGCTCCATTTTAACTTTAAAGCCAGCGTCTTTAAAATCAGTAGTTGCCGATAGGTAAATGATAACCTCGGTAGCATTTTTTATAACCAATGTATTATCAGTAGCAGTTAAAGTACCGCCGGTTAGTTTGGTTCTAACATTGGCTATATACTGCATGCCGTTGCCGTCGGTACCGTTATCTAACCGCCCTTCCATTTGCAATGTATTGCCTTTAACGGTCGTGGTTGATCTTTCCTTACGGGTTAAATTAATGCTGAAATTTAATTTGCCGGGTTTGTCAGCCGTCAGTTTTATCACATCCACATCATTACTAAAACTGGTAAAATATTCGCGTTTGTAAGTAACGCCATCTAGTTGAAAACTGCTTTTAGCAACCGCGTTGTCTAACGATAGCTCTCTTTGGTAATTAGTGACTTTTGAGGCATCTGCGTTGCCATAGTCAAATTGCAGGTTAAGGTCGCCCAGGGTTTGGAAACAGCCCCATTGCTTACCACCCGAACCGGGGCCTTTGCAAACAAAATCTTTGTCAATTAAATTTTGTGCCTCTACATTTTTACCGGCTAATAGTAGCTCGCGTATCTCGGGCAGTTTTTTGTAGGCATCGTAATTATTAGCATCCTGCGGTGAACCCGACCAAAGGGTAATATCATTCAATACAATTTTTTCGTTGACGATGCCACTGTTGGGCATCATACCCAGGCGGCCATTGCCCAAAGGCAAGGTTTGTTCCCAATTGGCGGCGGGTTTATCATAATGCAACCTTAACGGCTGTTTTTGCCCCCAGGCGATAGCGGATATACACAACAGAATTGTGGCAAATACTAAAAATTTAAACTTCATTAAGCGAGAGCTAAAAGATGGTTATATAACGGCTACAATTGTATTGTTAAATATAGTTTCTAAAAATAGACAAAAAGGTTTTAAAGATGGACAATTATACTTTTTGTTGGTTTATTACTTTTTATGCGTTTTACGATACTTTAATGGCGATATGCCAATCAGTTTGCTAAATAAACGCGAAAAATAATATTGATCGTCAAACCCCAGCGCGGCGGCTATTTCTTTAATACTGCGGTCTGTAAAATACAGATGCTGGCATGATGCCTGGATTTTAAGCAGGTTAAAATAATTAATGGGCGATGAGCCGGTCTTTTGATAAAACAGGCGCGAGTAATGCGATACCGATATGCCTTGCCGTGTTGCCAGATCTTCTATCAGTAATTTTTGCTGAATATTATTTTTCATGTAAGCTATAGACAGGCTTACCGAGTCAGTATCGTACGTTACCGGGTTTAACTCTTTGTAGTAAATAAGCGAGGTTATAAAATGTTGCAGATACAGGTTTGTTAGCTCCATTTCTTTTTCGTGAAAGCTATGCTCTAAAATAGCATAGACCTGCTCAAATAACTTTATCCTGCTTGTATCATAAGGTATAGCGTGCACATGCAGCGCGCCCTGTTCTAATGATCGTTGGTAAAGCGCATCGGCGGTTAAACCGCTAAAGTGTGCCCAGTAAATACTCCACGGATTAGTGTTCGAGCTTTTATACCGGTGCCCTACATTTTTAGGGATAATAATATAAGTATTGGGTTTAAGCGTGTAAACCTGGTCGTTTATATAGATATAGCCTTCGCCATCTATACAATATAATAGTATATATTGGTTGCTGCCGGTTTTGCGCTCGCGGTCGTGATAGATAGCTTTAGGATAATAACCAATTGCGGTTAAATAAAGGTTTTTTATCAACGGGTTATTGACTATTGATTTTTTAATATTTGGCGGCAAAACAATCATTCGCTGCCCAACAAACCCCTCTTTTATTTTCTTATTGATTTCAGTAATATTGTTCATTATCAGTGGGCCTATTATGGAGCGAATGCTTCATCAAATGTACATTTTCAATCATTAAGTTAAAAAACAGCAACAAATACTCTTTTTAAGAGGATGGTAATATTGTCCATTTAATAATAAAGTTTGTCCATTTTTGTAATGACGCGTCGCGCCTACTTTTATTGCACCAATTAAAACCGTTCCGTCCTAATAAAAACTATGAGTACCACAATTACCCGCAAAGCATGGGGAACAGCAAATGGCGAAGATATTTACCTGTTCAGGCTACAAAACAGCACCGGTGCTTTTGTGGAGATAACCAATTACGGTGCCACGCTGGTTAGTATTAATGTGCCGGATAAACATTCAAAATTGGGCAATGTTATTATAGGCTTCCCAACGCTTGAGGGATATTTAAATGATACCTGTTATATAGGCTCAACTATTGGCCGCTATGCCAATCGCATCAGTAATGCCCGGTTTAATTTAGATGGGACTATCTACCAATTAGAGATAAATGACGGCATAAATACAAACCACAGCGGAGCAAGCGGTTTTAATAGTAAGGTGTTTGGTTTTGAAGTTAACGGCGATGAATTGGTAATGGTTCTGCACAGTAATGATGGCGATGGCGGTTTCCCCGGCAATTTAAATTTGCGGGTAACTTATAAATGGAGTAATGATAACGAGTTATCTATCCACTACAAAGCCGTAAGCGATAAAAATACTTTTGCCAACGTTACCAATCACGCTTATTTTAATTTATCAAATGGCGATCTGACCGTGCTCGATCATCAACTTGATATCAGTGCAGAACAAATTGTAGCTGCCGGTGAGGATTACATCCCAACCGGCGAAATTGTACCGACTGCTGATATAAATTTTCAAGGTGAATCAATCGGTAAAAAATTGACGACCGAGAGCGGAGAGATCACAGGCATTAATTCCTACTATATTTTAAATAAGAGTAGACAATTTGCCGCTAAACTAACCGATGAATCATCGGGCAGGGCGTTAACTGTTAATACATCTTATCCCGGTATGTTTTTCTATACCGGCGATTATCTTACTAGTAAATACTTGAATGATAACAACCGTACCTGCCAGCCCTTTGAGGGTTTGTGCGTGGAATGTCAGCACTATCCCGATAGTATGAACCGGCCTGAGTTTCCATCGGCAATGTTGCCAAAGCATCATGTATATGATGAATACATCAATTTTAAATTCGGGCTGATATGAAAAAAATAAGTGTTTTATTGTTGATGATGATTACTTGCGGTGGATTGTTCGCACAGTCTTACCACTTAACATCGCCCGATAAAAATATTAAGGTTGATATTAGTACTAAAGATAGTATAACCTATAGCGTTACCTATAAAAACACGGTGGTAATGCTGCCATCTGCAATATCGCTTAGTTTGGATAAGGATGTTTTGGGTAAATCGGCAAAAGTAAATAACGTCGCAAAAAGCACGGTAAACAACACTTTGCATCCGCTGTATGGCAAATCCGCTGCTTTGCAGGATAATTACAACCAATTGATTGTTAATTTCAGCAACAATTTTTCTGTAATATTCAGGGCATACAATGAAGGTATGGCCTATAGGTTTGTAACCAGTATTAAAGATTCTGTTAAAGTTTTAAGCGAACAAGCCAGTTTTAATTTACCCGGCACACCGTCTGCTACCTGGGCGGAGACTACCAACTATACGGCATGGGAATTACCTTACGTGGAGCATCCTGCCATCACGGGAATAAAAAACAATACACGGGCGCTAACTCCGGCATTATTTGCCTATCAGCCATCAAACATAAAAGTAGTTGTTGCCGAGGCCGACTTATTTGAGTATCCCGGTATGTATATTCAAAAAAAAGGCACAGGTTTTAAAGGTAACTGGGCGCAGTATCCGGCAAAAGCGGTGATGGGTAGCTGGGGTAATTTTGTGTCGGTAGTGAAGCAGCGCGAGGATTATATTGCCAATACTAAAGGTTCCCGTTCTTATCCATGGCGGGTGGTTATAGTGACCGACGATGATAAAACATTGCTAAATAATCAACTGATATACAAGTTGGCCACGCCATCGGTATTAAAAAATACAGCCTGGATTAAACCCGGCAAGGCAACCTGGGAATGGTGGCATGATGCTATGTTGCCTGGCGCGGATATTCCATCGGGTATGCCTAATCGTAATACTGTTTTGTATAAATATTATGTAGACTTTGCCGCTAAAAACAAGTTGGAATATTTAATGGTTGACGCGGGCTGGTCAAACAATTACGATGTAAAGAAAGTACTGCCCAGGGTGGATATTAAAGAGGTTATCAGCTACGCTAAAAGTAAAAATGTGGGTGTGTTTTTATGGGCCGTTGCGGTGCCGCTGCTAAATGACTTGGATAAAAACCTGGATTTCATCAAATCATTAGGCGCAGCAGGTATAAAAGTTGATTTTTTTGACCGTGACGACCAACAGGTTGCCGGTTGGATGGAAAAAATTGCCAAAGCCGCCGCCGAGCAGGAATTAATGATCGATTTCCACGGTTGCGGAAAACCTACCGGGATGCAAAGAACCTACCCCAATATAGTTAATTATGAAGCCGTGCGCGGCGAAGAGTGTTCTAAATGGGATTATACTGCCAATCCGCAGCATCATTTAACTTTTTCGTTTATTAGGATGTTGGGCGGCCCGCTTGATTATACGCCCGGCTCTATGCGCAATGCCACTATGGAAACCTTTAAGCCTATCGGTCAGGGTTTGCCGTCATCATTGGGTACCCGTTGCCATGAACTGGCTATGTATGTGGTTTTCGACCAGCCATTTGCCATGTTATCTGACTCGCCTACCGAGTATGAAAAGTACCCGGACATTATGAAATACTTATCGGCAGTACCAACGGTGTTTGATGAAACTAAGGTATTGGACGGTAGGGTTGGACAATATGCCGTCATCGCAAAAAAGAAAGGAGAAAATTGGTTTGTTGGTGCCATGACCAATTGGGATGAACGGAAGATAAACGTTGATTTTTCATTTTTAACTCCCGGTAAAACTTATCAAGCAGATGTTTATGCTGATGGCGAAGATGCCAATAAAACAGCTACGAGTTATACCTACAAAACCATTGCAGTAACCAATAAAACCAAAATGGATCTGAACCTAGCCAAAGGTGGCGGGGCTGCTATTTATATACATTTATAAACCAAACTTTATAAAATGATGAATCAATCAAAACCGTTTAATAACGTTTACATTATCGGTATTTCTTTCATATCAGCACTGGGCGGTTACCTGTTCGGGTTTGATTTCGCTGTGATATCAGGCGCGTTGCCATTTCTGCGCAAAGAGTTTGCGCTTGATCCTTTATGGGAAGGCTTTTTAACAGGATCATTGGCACTAGGCTGTATTGCCGGCTGCCTGATAGCAGGCAACATTGCCGAAAAATACGGCCGCAGGCCAGGGCTAATGGTAGCCGCTTTTATTTTCGCGGTATCGTCATTGGGTATAGCTTTATCTAAAGGATTAGTATTTTTTGTTGTGATGCGGTTTGCCGCGGGCATTGGTGTGGGTATGGCTTCTATGCTTTGCCCAATGTATATTGCCGAGATCTCGCCTGCAGCGGTAAGGGGCAGAAACGTAGCCATTAATCAGCTTACTGTTGTATTGGGTATATTGATAACCAACCTCTGCAATTATTTTTTGGCCGATACCGGAGTAGACGCCTGGCGATGGATGTTTGGTTTAGGTGTGATACCGTCTGCTATATTTTTAATTGGGGTAATATGGTTACCAGAAAGCCCAAGATGGCTGATGAAAGCCGGTAAGCCCGAAAAAGCAAAGCAGGTATTAAGCCGGATAGGTGCAGCCGCATTTGTTGATACCACGTTAAAAGCGATAGAAAAATCATTAACCGGGCCCACCAAGCAAAGCTACAAAGCGGTGTTTGCAAAAGCCGTGCGCCCGGCTGTATTGGTTGGTATTACATTGGCAGTGTTCCAGCAATTTTGTGGTATTAATGTAGTGTTTAATTATACCTCAACCATATTTGCCTCGGTAGGATCAAGCTTGAACCAGCAGCTTTTTGAAACAGTTTCCATTGGTATTGTAAACTTACTGTTTACGCTATTAGCTATGTGGCAGGTTGATAAACTAGGCCGCAGGCCATTAATGTTGATAGGATCGTTAGGTCTATCGGTGCTTTATATCGCGTTAGCATTTTCATTGCAAAGTCATGTCGCGGCAGGCATAATATCCATATTGGTGTTGCTGGCTATTAGCGTGTACGCTACCTCTATAGCCCCAATTACGTGGGTATTGATCTCAGAAATATTCCCCAACAAAATACGAAGCGAGGCATCAACCGTGGCTGTTGTATCATTATGGGGCGCTTATTTTATCCTGGTGTTTACCTTTCCTATACTGGCTAAAGTGTTGGGCACTTATGGACCGTTTTACCTGTATGCGGTTATTTGTTTCTGCGGATTTTTATTCATCAAAACAAAGGTTAAAGAAACCAAGGGCCAGACTTTGGAAGAGTTGGAAGATAATTTAGTAAGACATTAATACGAATACGCATTTACCATGAGCGATCTATATGTAAATATCTGGGAAGAAAAAGTAACCATCCCCACCTACGGCATTGGCAAGCCCGATAAAAACCCAATGTTTTTTGAGAAACGGATATACCAGGGCAGCAGCGGTAAGGTGTACCCAAATCCCATTGTTGAAAAGATATATGATGAAAAAGAGGATAAAGAATACATAGGCTTGTTTTTAGAAAACAAGTATATCAAAATTATGATCCTGCCAGAGCTGGGCGGACGCATCCAAATGGCTTATGATAAAATAAGGGAAAGGCATTTTATATACTATAACCAGGTTATTAAACCCGCGTTGGTGGGGTTAACTGGTCCGTGGATATCAGGCGGTATCGAGTTTAACTGGCCGCAGCACCATCGGCCAAGCACATTTGAACCGGTAGATTATAAGCTTGAAGAAACCAGCAACGGCAGCAAAACCATTTGGATAAATGAAGTTGAGCGTATGTTCCATACAAAGGGCATGGCGGGTTTTACGCTATACCCTGATAAAGCTTATATAGAAATTAAAGCTAAATTATATAATCGGTCAACCTTGCCGCAAACTTTTTTATGGTGGGCAAACCCGGCGGTTAAAGTTAATGACGATTATCAATCTGTTTTCCCGCCGGATGTTAACGCGGTTTTTGATCATGGTAAGCGCGATGTATCTACGTTCCCTATTGCTACGGGTACTTATTATAAAGTGGATTATTCGCCCGGTACAGATATTTCGCGGTATAAGAATATCCCGGTACCTACATCGTACATGGCTATTAACTCTGCATACGATTTTGTAGGCGGATATGAGCACGATAGCCAGGCCGGATTATTGCATGTGGCTAATCACCATGTATCGCCGGGTAAAAAACAATGGACCTGGGGCCATAGCGATTTTGGACAAGCGTGGGATAGAAACCTAACTGATGAAGACGGCCCATACATAGAGTTAATGACGGGAATGTTTACCGATAACCAGCCCGATTTTAGCTGGCTGATGCCTAACGAAGAAAAACATTTTACCCAATACTTTTTACCTTATAGTGAATTGGGGGTTGTAAAAAATGCCAGCAAGGATATTATACTGGCGCTTGATTATAAGAGTAATATTATCAACCTGAAAATTTATGTTACCGGGGAGCAAAAAAGCCTGAAAATTAAGTTGGATTATGAAGGTAAAACATTGCTTGAAGAAGTAACCGATATAATACCCGAACAGGTTTATATTAAACAGATCAATGCCGCGAATGTTGATGAAAACCGTTTGCTGCTTACCATAACATCCCCGCAAGGGAAACAACTGATCAAATATGACCCGGCAAGTAATCAACTAAACAATACGCCCCAAGCGGCAAAACCTGCCCTGCTTCCGCATGAGGTTGAAAATACCGAACAATTGTTTTTAACCGGGCAGCACCTGGAGCAATATCGCCACGCAACGTATAGCCCGGTGCCCTATTATGAGGAAGCGTTGCGCCGGGATGCCAAAGATATTCGCAACAACAATGCCTTAGGTACTTGGTACCTGCGCCGCGGGCAGTTTACTAAAAGCGAGCCGTATTTTCGCAAAGCGATAGAAACAAGCATCCAAAGAAACCCTAACCCATATGATAGCGAATGCTATTATAATTTAGGGCTGGCATTGAAGTACCAGGGTACCAATACCGAAGCGTATGATGCATTTTACAAAGCCACCTGGAGCAATGCGTGGAAAGATAGTGGCTACTTTATGGTAGCGCAGCTGGATATTATTAACGGGGATTATGAGTTGGCGTTAGATCATATACAGTCAGCTATTGATCGTAATGCAAATAATAGCAAAGCTTATGTTTTAAAATCGGCAGCTTATCGCAAAGTAAATAACCTTGCCGATACTATCGCGACAGCTAAAGAAGCCTTAAAACGCGATCAGTTTAACCTGGGCGCTTTGTTTGAGTTAAGCCTCTCAACCTTGCAATCCGGCGAAAGCCAACAAGCCAAAATCCATCTTGATGAGTTGCTTAAATTATCAAGGGGCTGGTATCAAAACTTTATTGAATACGCTTTGGATTATGCCAACGCCGGGTTATATACCGAGGCTTATGAGCTGCTGCAACATGCTATAACAGGCGATGAAACCAACCCTATGGTTTATTATTACCTGGGATATTTTCAATACCAATTAGATAATAAAGAATCAGCGCTTGAACTACTAAAAAAAGCAGATGGGGCCGATCCTTATCTTTGTTTCCCGGATAGATTGGAAGATATAGCTGTACTTAAATTGGCATCGCAATTAAATCCTGTCGATGCAAAAGCGCCTTACTACTTAGGAAACCTATGGTATGATAAAAGACAGTATGACGATGCTATTGCCGCTTGGGAAACATCGGCAAATCTGGATAATACTTTCCCTACGGTATTAAGAAACCTGGCGATTGCTTATTTTAATAAGCGCAATGAGCAGGATAAAGCGGTAGTTTACTTCGAGAAAGCATTTGCATTAGATAAAACCGATGCCCGTATTTTAATGGAGCTGGATCAGCTATATAAACGTTTAAATAGAAACCCGGCAGAACGGCTAAAATTATTAGAAGATAACTTAACAACAACTATCGAGCGCGATGATATTTATTTAGAAAGCGCAGCCATCCATAATTTTTTAGGCGATCACGAAAAAGCATTAAAGCTAATCGGCGATAGGCAGTTTCATCCCTGGGAAGGCGGCGAAGGAAAAGCATCGGGCCAATATGTTTACAGCCTGGTTGAAATAGCCAGGGGGAAAATGAACAATAAAGAATTTGAAGCCGCAATAGCGCTACTACAAAAAGCGCAAACCTATCCGCATAATTTAGGCGAAGGCAAACTTTTTGGCGCGGCCGAAAATGATATATTTTACTGGATAGGGTGTGCTTATGAGAGACTAAACGAGCCGGAGCAAGCGAAGAAATATTTTACAAAGGCTATTGAAGGTTTAGATGAGCCATCCGCAGCGATCTTTTACAACGACCAGCAGCCCGACAAAATATTTTACCGGGGATTAGCCTGGAAGAAATTGGGTAATACTGGTAAAGCAAAGCAAATATTTAACAAGCTGGTTGCGTTTGGTATAAAACACTTAAATGACAAGGTTAAAATTGACTACTTCGCCGTGTCATTACCCAACCTGCTGATATTTGATGATGACCTGGATATCCGCAACAATGCACATTGCCTGTACATACAAGGTTTAGGTCTTTTAGGGCTTGAGCAATTTGATGAAGCAAGTAATGCTTTTAAAGAAGTATTGAAACTGGATGCCGAACATTTTGGTGCTGGCTTGCATTTAAAGATGGTTGCGCCGAAATTTGTATAGTTTGCGGCAAACTTGTAAGTAGGCTGTTTCCTTACAGACTGCTTACAAAACCCTGCCTCAATTTTTTTATTTTAGCGGCCTATGGAAGCAGCTACTCTATCTAAATACAGGAAACTATTAAAACGAAGCACGGGCCACTATAAAGCATTTCTTTACGATTGCGACGGAACCCTGGCGGATAATATGCAAGCGCATGCCGATACTTATGTACAGGTAGCGGCAGATAAAGGTGTAACCATTACGGGTGAGATCATTGATGAGTTTGCCGGATTGCCAATAGCCGCTGTTGTATTAGAGATCAATAAGCGATACGATACCAATTTTGACCCGGATGAGTTTAACATGTTAAAAAACAAACTATACCATGATGAATACATCAGCCGGATATTACCGGTTGAACATGTTGTTGAACATTTAAAAGCTCACGCGGGTAAAGTACGCATTGCTGTGGTTTCGGGCGGATCGCGCGAAGCGATAGAAAAAACATTGAACGTATTGGGCATTGCTCACCTGGTTGAAATCCTTGTGTGCGCGGGCGAAACACCTCATGGCAAACCATACCCCGACCCGTTTTTAGCTGCCGCCGAAAAATTGGGTGTTGAGCCCAAGGACTGCCTGGTATTTGAAGATGGTAACCCAGGCGTACAATCGGCCATTGCGGCTGGTATGGACTGGGTACGTATAGATATGCTGGATTAAAAACTATCCTGTAAAAAATGGTCCTCTGTATTACAATATAAAGACGAGTAAATATTAAGGCTCTTAACATTTGTTTGCAAACAGCGCTTCATGTGTACTACCGGGTGTGTTGTTTTTATATTAAGTAGGCTACTGATGTTTTTATCGGCATGTATGGCCCATATTTTTTGCTCGCCCTCTTTAACCTCAATATTATAATGTTCTTTTAATACCTTAAACAACGATCGATTCTCTAAACTTCTTGACGAAAAACGCGGTAACTCTATATTAGTTATGTGGGTTTCCTCATATAAAACCGGAATATTATTAATATACCTTAATCGCGAAAAGAAGATACACCCTGCTTTAATTTCGTTTTCATCTAACTGGTAGAAGAAATTGGCGGGCCAGTCTTTTTTAATGGGCTTATCTAATATAGTCGTAATTAATTTTTGGCCTCCTATGCCGGCTGTTACACCGCTTACTGATAAAATGCCTAAACCTGTTTTTGGTTCAGAAACTATACTGCCTTTGCCGTGCCTGCGGGTTATATAACCCATATTGGTTAATGCAGAAAGTGCTTGCCTTATGGTAACACGGGTGGTATCGTATGACTTACAAAGATCGTTTTCTGAGGGGAGCAGATCGCCTTTTTTATAATCACCTTTTTCAATCGAAAACTTAAGGTCTTCGATTACTTTTTTATATAAATGGATTATTTCTTTCTTGCTCATTAAATTTTTTGATAGGCTGTTAACAAATGTAATAAATGTTCATTTAAAACCCACTAAGGCAAAGTTTTAAAACCTTAAATATTACTTGTATATACAAGATAACTTTTTTATGTTTGATTTTTATAAACCGATAAGCGATCTTAGCGCTTAACCTCATTAAAAACATAACGTGATGCAGATCAATAAGCAAAAAATAGTTATTACCATCATATTTTTTTTGGTTATAAGCAACCTGTTTGCACAGGAAAAAAGCTTGCTAAAATACGTTGATCCTTACGTTGGCACTGCCCCAAGTACAACCATATCTGCAACCAAACATGGTGCTGGTACAGAGCAGCGCGCTAATACCATACCCGCGGTAGGTGTACCGTTTGGCATGACCCAATGGGTGGCCCAAACCCAACGTTTAGAAACTAAATGTGTGCCGCCCTACATTTACCAGGACGGAACCATTAGCGGATTTAGAGGCACCCACTGGCTAAGCGGTTCTTGCGTGCCCGATTACGGCAGCTTCACTATTATGCCCCTTATCGGTAAACTAAAAACAGCCACTACAGAAGCCATAGCCCACTTTGAACATGCTGATGAAATAAGCCGCCCTGATTATTATAAAGTCGAATTTTCAAATAACCAACTTGTCACCGAGATTGCGGCAACGACACGATGCTCCATTATGCAGTTTACAGCCTCTGCTGTGGATAGTCTTTACTTGTTGATTACCCCAAATAGTGATAAGGGTAAGGCACATATTTTCGTTAATCGCGCTGCTAATGAAATTTCGGGTTATAACCCTGCCTATCGTATTTATGTAGGCTCGGGTAAGCCTGCCGGTTTTAGTGGATATTTTGTGGTGAAAGTTGAAAGACAGTCGAAGATCAGCGGAGTTTATAGTGGCGCTAATAGGTTTGCTTTAGATAGTATTGCCGATAAAAAAAATATAGGTGCTTACTTAGGCTTTAAAGTTGCCCAGGGCGAGGTTTTACGTATAAAAATAGGCACATCATTTACCAGCATTGCTGAGGCGCGCAAAAACCTGGAAGCCGAGATACCCGGTTGGGGGTTTGACGGCGTAAGGGCTAAAGCAACTACAGCGTGGGAGAAAGCGCTAAACAAGATCCAGGTTGCCGATACCAGCGCCAAAAACAAGCACATATTTTATACAGCCTTGTATCATAGCCTGCTCATGCCGCGGTTATATAATGATGTTGACGGGACGTATCCCCAATTTTCTCATCAGTATAAAACCGCTAAATTATCAGCAGGAAAAAACTATTATGATGATATGTCCATGTGGGATATCTATCGGGCAGAGCTGCCTTTGCTGGAGATCATCCAACCTAAACTGGTGAGCAATATTATCCACTCATTGATATTGAAAGGGCAGCAAGGGGGATGGATACCTATATTCCCGGCGTGGAATAGTTATACCAGCGCTATGATCGGCGATCATACAGGGCCGTTTATATCATCGGCCTATTTAAAAGGCATAGTCAATTATGATGTTAAGGAAGCTTACCACTTATTGCGTCAAAATGCTTTCGAAACGCCTCCCAAAGCGGATTACGAGGAAGGCAAAGGAAGGCGCGCGCTGGATTCCTACATGAAATACGGTTATATCCCATTGGAAGATCCCGTAAATAATGCCCCACATAGTAAAGAGCAGGTATCGCGTACATTGGAATATGCTTATGACGATTACGCGTTGGCTATGCTGGCTAAATCATTAGGCCATACCGCAGATTATAAACAACTACTTGCAAGATCAAAAAACTATAAGAATGTGATAGACCCCGCTACCGGCCTGGCGCGAGCTAAACACGCTGATGGTAGTTGGATCACACCGTTCTATCCTGACAAAAAGGTTTCATACATAACCGAGGGAACGCCAAGGCAATATACTTTCTACGTCCCGCAGGATGTTGCAGGGCTTACCCAAATACTAGGCGGAAAAGACAAACTGGAAAGCGCGCTGGATAGCATTTTTATAAAAGATGAGTACTGGCATGGCAATGAACCAGGGCATCAAACCCCATACATGTACAACTTCACTAATGCGCCATGGAAAACCCAACAGATAGTAGCTAAAGTGCGCAGCGAGGAATACACCGATGGTCCCGGTGGAATGAGTGGTAATGATGATTCCGGGCAGTTAAGCGCCTGGTACGTATTCGCGGCATTGGGCTTTTACCCGGTCGACCCGGTTTCTGATAATTATCAATTGGGGACACCGCTTTTTAAACAAGCTGTAATTAATATGGAGAATGGTAAAAAGTTTGTTATCAACACAACAAAAAGCACACCATCAGCTTTTTATATCAAATCCATTACATTAAATGGTGTAAAGTATAAGTTAAACACTATATCTTACAGGGCTATTGCAAGAGGTGGCCGTATGGATATTACTTTATCAGACAAACACACCAAATAACATAAACAAGATTCAATTAGTACAGAACGTTACAAAATACACCTTTGAAAAAATGAAGTCATATAGATTAAATAGATTATTTAATGGCAAATCAGGCAATTGCTTTGATGTAGCCATAGACCACGGATTTTTTAACGAATACGCATTCTTAAACGGAATAGAAAACATCCAGAAAGCAGTTGACGTATTAGTAAATGCCGCGCCCGATGCTATACAACTAACCATTGGGCAGGCGCAATATTTACAGTCTATCCCAGGCCGACACAAACCATCATTGGTTTTACGTACCGATGTTGCCAACGTTTACGGTAAGGACCTGCCCCGCGCTTTATTTAGCCGGATGATAGAGAACCCGGTTGAGCAAGCTTTGCGCTTAGATGCTACCTGCGTTGTAGTTAACTTATTTAGCATTCCCGGCGAACCTGAGGTTGCAGACCAATGTATCCAAAACATCCTAAAAATAAAACCGGTATGCGAGCGATATGCAATGCCTTTAATGATAGAGCCGTTGGTGTTTCGCCCAAATACAGAGGTGGGTGGCTACATGGTAAATGGCGATCCTGAAAAAATAATCCCATTGGTTAGACAAGGTGTTGAGTTAGGTGCAGATATTATTAAAGCCGACCCAACTGATGATGTTACCCAATATCACCGCATTGTGGAAATAGCCGGAAATATCCCGGTATTAGTGCGTGGCGGCGGTAAGGCTAGCGACCAGGAAATTATGGACCGCACCTATGGCCTGATGCAGCAAGGCGTTAAAGGTATTGTGTATGGCCGCAACGTTATACAGCACGCTAACCCGGCTGGTATGACTAAGGCGCTTATGGCATTGGTACACGAAGGCGCACGCCCTGCCGATGTAATGCACTTATTGAATAGCTAACAGACGTTATAAATAACAAATGAAGACAATTAACATAGGAATTATTGGCGGTGGCCTGATGGGCAAAGAAGCGGCAAGCGCTTTTGGCCGCTGGTTTGCGCTTAATGATTTCCCGGCGAAGGTTGAGTTGAAAGCGGTTTGCGATCTGAATGAGCAGATATTAGCCTGGTACAAAAATATCCCAACGGTTGATCTGCTGACCACCAATTATAAAGAACTGCTTGAACGCGCGGATATTGACGTAGTTTACGTAGCACTGCCGCATAACCTGCATAAAGATTTTTATATCGAAGTGTTAGAGGCGGGTAAAGACCTGCTTGCCGAGAAACCATTCGGTATAGACCTGGAAGCTGCATTGGCTATCAGGGATAAGGCAGAAGAGTTGGGTCGCTTTGTACGGTGCAGTTCTGAAATGCCGTTTTTGCCGGGTCCGCAGCGCGTGATACAGGAAGTGAAGTCTGGCAGGATCGGTGAGATCATTGAGATTAAAGCCGGCTTTTTACACTCGAGCGATCTGGACTTTAATAAGCCTATCAACTGGAAAAGGCAAGTTAAATTTTGCGGCGAAATAGGCGTAATGGGCGATCTGGGTATGCACGTATTACATGTTCCCTTACGTTTAGGCTGGAAACCCGAAACCGTATATGCTAATCTGCAAAAAATAGTTACCCAACGCCCCGACGGCAAAGGCGGTATGGCCGTTTGCGATACCTGGAATAATGCTACTTTAAATACACAGGTTACCATTGATGGCAATCAGGTGCCAATGTTGTTAGAAATGAAACGCATAGCGCCGGGCGAAACCAATACCTGGTATATAGAGATCTTCGGTACCAAAGGTGGCGTAAAATACAGCACCAAGGACACCAAAGCTCTTTGGACATTTGCCATTGGCGAAGAGCAGTACTGGCAACGTACAGATCTTGGCTTTAAGGGCGTACCGTTCCCAACCATTACAGGCGGCATTTTTGAGCCGGGTTTTGCAGATTGCTTTATGCAGATGCTGGCTGGTTACGTAGCCGAGCGCGAAGGGTTTTTAAATAATCGTTTTGGTTGCGTAACGCCGGATGAGGCAGTTAATAGCCATTACGTGTTTGAGGCGGCACTAAAATCATTTGCTAATAGTTCGGTAGAAAAAGTGAATTATCACCAGGAAGAACCGGTATGAAAAGATCAGAAATAAACCATGCGATAGTAAACTCAGGAGTCTTTTTTAGACAAAACAAATGGGCGCTGCCCCCGCAACCAAAATGGGATGTAACCGATTTTGGCCTGGGCAATTTTAAAAAATTCGGGCTGATATTAATCAACCTGGCCGAAGAAGCCGAGTATTGCGAAAAGTTAATGTATGCGGCAAAAGGGCAAACCACCCCTTCGCATACGCATAAAAAAAAGAAAGAAGATATTATTTGCCGTACCGGCGAGCTGGTTATCCATTTATGGAAACAAAACCCCGCTGATGTAGAATCAAATGGAACTTTCGAAATGAAAGTTAATGGCGAATATCAAACCATAAAATCGGGCGCTGTACTTCACCTTAAAGCCGGCGAGCGGATAACCATCGAACCCGGTATTTGGCATGAGTTTTACCCGGCGACAGACGAATGTATCATTGGTGAGGTTTCAACCGCTAATGATGACCTGAACGACAACTTTTTCTCGAACCCCGATATAGGCCGCTACGCCGAAATTGAGGAGGACGAAACACCGATAGTAAAGTTACTAAGCGATAAATAGACCATGAGAAACGGCATTTTAGTTGGCGGTAACTGGATAGTTGACCAGGTAAAAGTGATAGACGTTTTCCCCGAAGAAGAAAAGCTGGTAAACATTTTATCAGAGAGTAGTTGTAACGGTGGTTCGGCTTATAATGTAATTATGGGTTTGTCAAAGCTACAAGCCGGTTTCCCGTTAAGTGGCGTTGGTTTGGTTGGCGATGATGACCGTGGTAACCACGTTATACGCCATTGCCAAAGCATAGGTATAAACACTACACAGTTACGTAAAACGGATAAGGCCCATACATCATACACCGATGTAATGAGCGTTAAAGGTACCGGTAAGCGTACCTTCTTTCATCAGCGTGGAGCAAATGCTTTATTGGATATTGATGATTTTGATTTCTCGGTATCGCAGGATAAGATATTTCATTTGGGCTACCTTTTACTGCTTGACCAACTGGATATTATAGAAACCGATGGCACCACCCGTGCATCAAAAGTGTTAAAAAACGCTAAGCAGCAAGGCTTGATTACTTCGGTAGATATAGTAAGCGAACGCTCTGACCGTTTTAAAGATGTTATACCACCATCATTACCATATATTGATTATTTGTTTGTTAACGAGTACGAGGCCGGAATGATAACCGGGATAAAAACTATATCAGCCGATGGCGGAATAATTTTAAAAAGTTGTTATGAAGCCGCTCTAAAAATTATAGGCATAGGGGTAAACAAATGGGTGATTCTCCATTTCCCGCAGGGAGTTATCGCTATTGGCAGCGATGGCGAGTCGCATTACCAACCAAGTCTGGAGGTTCCGGCAGGTCAGATCAAAGGTGCGTCAGGTGCTGGTGATGCGTTTGCGGCGGGCGTGTTAATTGGTGTGCATAATAACTGGGATATGGAAAAATGCCTGGAATTGGGCGTTTGCTCGGCCGCATCCAGTTTATTTGAATCAACTTCGTCTGACGGCATACTTCCATTAAACGAATGCCTTAAATTAGCAGACACTTTTGGCTATAAAGAAAAAGCGAACTAAAACCCAGCTTAAAAGTGGCGCATTCAAACATTGGCAAATTACTGGAAGCGATATTACCCGACGATAGGATTAAGACAAATCTTATCGACTTGGTAGCGTCCGCATCTGATGCTGGTTTTTATTATTTGCGTCCTCAGGCTGTAGTGCTTCCCGTTTCGGAGGATGAGGTTATTAAATTATTCGCGTTCTCTAAACAACATAAAATTCCGCTTGTTTTCCGTACCGCCGGTACCAGCTTATCAGGGCAATCGGTTACAGATGGCATACTGGTTGATCTGAGCCAGCATTGGAATAAAGTCACTATCGAAAATGACGGCCAATCTGTAAGGGTAAGACCGGGCGCAATAGGTGCCAATGTAAATACTTACTTAAAAAAATATCAGCGTAAAATAGGTCCTGACCCGGCCAGTATTAATGCCGCTATGATGGGTGGTATTATATCCAACAATGCCAGCGGTATGTGTTGCGGGGTTAGTAAAAACTCATATCATACTACCAAATATTTGCGCTTTATATTGCCTAACGGTAAAACGTTTACAACCGAATCGCCTATAGATTACGAGCGGTTTCAAACAGAGTGTGCCGAGCTTTATGATCAGCTTAAACACCTTCGCCAGCAAATAGTAAACGATCCCGAGGTTTATGATAAGATCCGAGAGAAATATCAAACCAAAAATACGGTCGGCTACTCGGTAAACGCCTTTATTGATTACGAGGAGCCAATGGATATCCTGGCCCACTTGCTAATTGGTGCCGAAGGGACATTAGGTTTTATAGCCGAAGCCGTACTAGAAACCGTAAATGATTATCCTGAGAAATTAACAGCGATGCTGTATTTTACGGATATTTATTCGGCATGTAAGGCTATTTCGCCGCTGACTACATCAGGCGCTGCTGCGGTCGAGTTGATGGATAGAGCATCGTTGCAATCCATAGAAAATATAGAAGGTATGCCTGCCGTTATCAAGACACTACCCGAAAACGCCGCCGCCTTATTGGTAGAATACCAGGGCAATACGCAGGACGAACTGAAATTACAAATGGATAGTTTTATGTCTATTTCAAGCGATTTGGCTTTATTGAACGCCGCAGAATTTACCGCCATACCTGCCGAGCAAGCCTTATTTTGGAAAGTACGTAAAGGCATGTTCCCGGCGGTTGGCGCCGTTCGGGCAAGTGGCACATCGGTGATATTGGAGGATATTGCTTTCCCGGTTGATAGTTTGGGCGATGCTATTTCTGATCTGCAATTATTATTTAAAAAGCACGGCTATACACGGGCCATTATTTTTGGCCATGCGAAGGATGGGAATATCCACTTTGTAGTTACCCAGGCATTTGATACCTCTGCGGAGGTAGAGCGTTACCGCGTTTTCCTGCAAGATGTGGTTGACCTGGTGGTAAAAAAATATAACGGCGCTTTAAAAGCCGAACACGGCACAGGCCGCAACATGGCCCCCTTTGTTGAAACCGAATGGGGTGGCGAAATATATAGGGTGATGAAAACCGTCAAGGAACTCATCGACCCGGAAAATCTGCTGAACCCGGGCGTGATCATAAATGCCGATAAAAACGCCCACATAAAAAATCTGAAGGAACTACCCCAGGTTGAAGAAGAAGTTGACCGCTGTATTGAATGTGGTTTCTGCGAGCATAAATGCCCAAGCCGCGATATTACACTAACCCCACGCAAACGCATCGTTGTGCGCCGCGAGTTGCTCAACTTGAAAAATAAAGGCAACAAAGTACAGCATGACGAATTGCTGCACCAATACCAATACCAGGGCCTGGATACCTGCGCGGTTGATGGCCTATGCGCTACTGCTTGCCCGGTTGATATTAATACCGGTGATCTGGTAAAACGTCTGCGGCGCGAGAACCATTCATCCACAGAAAATAGATTGGCGCTGTTTACCGCTAAGAATTTTAGAGGCGTTTATAAAACAGTAAGATTCGCGCTGGCATCGGGCATTTTAATAAATAAGATTTTTGGGCCGAGGGCTATGTATAGGCTTACTAAAACTTTGCGTAAAGTTGTGCCATCGTTTCCGTTATGGTCAAACCAGTTGGGATTGGCAAAGGCGGTACCGGGTAGCCAAATTAAAGAGGCTAATATGCAATCTGTAGTGTATTTTCCGGCCTGTATATCACGCGCAATGGGCGAGTGCGAACCGGGCCAAAAGGGCGTAATGCAAACTTTTATGGATGTATCGGCCAAAGCCGGCATTAATGTAATTATCCCCACCAATATCGAAAAAAACTGTTGCGGACAAATCTATTCATCCAAAGGATTTAAAGATGCTTATATCTATACAGTTAACGAAACCATCGATAAACTATGGTTCGATACCAATAACGGCAAGTTCCCGGTGGTGCTGGATATTAGCTCTTGTACACAAACGATAACCCATTGCCGCTCTGCTTTATCCGAAGAAAATAAAATTAAGTTTGATCAATTACAGATCATTGACAGCATTACCTATATCCATGATTATGTAATGTCTAATATATCGGTAACTAAAAAGAAAACGCATATTGCACTGCATCCCGTTTGCTCCTTGCAAAAAATGCCGGGACTGGAAACCAAGTTCTCCAAAATAGCTGCAACGTTTGCCACTAATGTTAATCAGCCTGTTTTTGCCGGTTGCTGTGGTATGGCCGGCGACAGGGGCTTTCTGCATCCCGAACTAACCCGCTCGGCAACGTTACCCGAGGCTAATGAAGTTAAAGCCGACAATTACGATGGCTATTATTCGTCATCAAAAACCTGCGAGATAGCCTTGTCAGAAGCGGTTGGCAAAAACTATCATTCTATATTGATGTTGGTTGATGAGTGTACGGGGTAGGTGACCCCAAACACGCCTAATCGCAGATCCGGCCAATGATATTATATTATATCGTTTTTGGTATATAATACTTCTTTACCAATTTAGAAACCTTATGGCGTATATGGGTTGATATATTCTTTTCCCATTTTAAATTATAGGTGCCGTTTTCTTTTTCTAAAACGGTAAAATAATCTTTCAGAGCCCCGTTTATCTCGCTCGAGTTGTCTATCTCTATTTGCGCAATTGCTTTATCAAATTCGTCCATGTTGTCGGTTGGTTATATATTATTTAGATAGGTCTATAAAGGATGCTAATAAAATCCGAAATCGAACATTCGAAATCCGAATAAATTATTGCACCGCCGTTTTAACCTTATATGCTTTAATCGCTTTAATTATTACCTGTACAATCTCGTCCTGCCCTGTGTCTGACGTCAGGTAATCTTCATCAGCAGGATTATTAATAAAGCCCGTCTCAATCATAACAGCCGGCATGGCACTATGGGCCAATACTAATATGCCTTGTTCTTTTACGCCGATGGTTTGGCGGCCCTCCGTTTTAAATTGCTCGTTCAACAGATCGCCGAAAAGGATGCTTTGCTTACGATATTTTTGCATATAGGCATTTAACAATATACGATTTACCGGGTCATTTTCATCATAACTCTGGTACTTGGTTTTATAATCCTTCTCGATCATGATGGACGAGTTCTCTCGGATGGCCTCCAATTGTTCTTTAACCCGATGAAAGCCATAAACCAGCATCATAGTGCCTTTTTGTTTATGGTCGCTATAACCAGTGCCCTCGGGCGATGAATTACAATGGATAGAAATAAACAAGTTACCATTATGCTCATTCGCTATGGCCGATCGCCTGTCCAGGGGGATAAAAGTATCATCAGACCGGGTCATAACTATATGTATGTTTGGCATTTGATCCTCTATAGCTGCACGCAGTTTCCTGGCGATAGATAAGGCTACCGTCTTTTCGTTGGAGTGCAGGCCATGTGTACCGGGATCCTTACCGCCATGCCCGGCATCGATCACCACTGTTTTAAAACGGAATGTGCCTTTTTGCGAACTATCTTGTTTAGCGGTAAATGAACTTAAAAATATAACTACGGCCAGCAAAAAGCTGTTTAGCATAAATAACTGTAAATTATTAAAAGGTTTATTCATTTAACCGTTAGGGGTAGTACGTTATGATTCTTTATTAATACATTTTGGGCATAAGCCAGTAGCGCTAAAGCTTAGCTTTTCTAATTTAAAGCCTGTAGGTAATACTATTGGCGGCATATCCAGTTCGTCCAGACAATACACGTTTTTGCAGTTGGTGCAGTTAAAATGTAAATGCTCGTCATGGTGATCGTGTTCATCACAATCATCCGAGCACAGGGCATAATTAGCCGTGCCGTTTAAATCAAACACCTTGTGGATAATACCTTTTTCTTCAAACGCATTCAATATTCTGTATAACGTAACACGGTCAACATCACCAATAACGCTCTCCAGGTCGGGTTGCGAAGTAGCTACTTTTTTACCCGACAATAAAGACAATACCCTAAGCCTTTGCTCCGTGCGCTTTAGCTGGTGCTTTTTTAATAAATGCTCAAAATGTTGATTAAAGATCATTTGATAACTAATTGCTACAAAATTACTAAGAAATAGTGAGTTTGTTATTTATAAATCATCGCTTAGTTTACTCACCCCGCCTACGCTTCGCTGGGCGGCCCTCTCTTCGCTGCGCGGAAAGAGGGTGATTTTAAAATTCGCCAACCCTCTTTCCGCCAAAGGCGAAGAGGGTGATCGAGCGTAAGCGATGATCGGGTGAGTCATCACCGCCCTAATGCCTTTTAACGTGGCCGTGATTATGCTTTAAATGAAAAAACTGATCGCCGTTATTACAAACGCCTACATATTTAAAATTTATAAAATGCGCAAACGCAATGGTTAATCCGCCGGAAGGTACTACAATAGCTTCTATCCAGCCTTTTAAATATAAATGTCCGGCTATGATCAACGCAAAGCCAACCACTAGTAAAAACAAAGGCAATGCCCGGTGATGGGTACGGAAATATGATAAAAATATAGACGATACACCCAAAAGCAGTGCCAGTATGATCATACTCCACTCAAACCACGGATTGGCTAAAAACCCCAGCCCGGCCAATGGCAAAAACGTAATTAATATAGGTATAATAGCACAATGTATGGCGCATAATGTTGATGCCGTCATGCCTATACTATCTAACCTCGAACCCATTTTTTTGGTTGCCATGGAGCAAATATAGCTTAATGCAACTTTATTGCGTTTTATTTTTTATAAAATTATACTCCGCTGACAGTATCTTTCGCCAAAAGAAAGAAATAGTTTGTCAAACTATTTTATTGTTATTGTGGCGAATGTTTGTGTAATATTGTTTGTATATTTCATTTGAATAAAACACTTTTGTTCTATATGTTGTTACAACATATAGGAATATAACTTTTTTTGAAAATACTCCGTATAAGCGATACATATGAGCTCTGATAGCAAACCTGTAAGTATTTTATTAGTTGATGATGATGAAATAAACAATTTCATTTCAATTAAATTGATAAAAAAAGCTATTGACAACACAGCTATCTCCGCATGTTTAAATGGTAGATTTGCTATAGAGGAATTGGTTGAGATACAAAAACACGACCCATCCTTACTACCCGACTTTATTTTGCTGGATATAAATATGCCCATTATGAACGGCTGGGAGTTTTTAGATGAGTATAAACGCTTAAATATAGACCCACAGGGTAAAAGCAAGATCTACATTATATCATCATCTGTTTTCAGTAATGACATTAACAAAGCCAGATCATACCCACTGGTAAAGAATTTTATATCTAAACCATTAAGCGTTGATAAAATAAAAGAGATGTTTGCGGCAAATTAATATTTGCTTGATAGATATAAAAAAAGCGATGGGTTTTAAACCCATCGCTTTTTTTGTTTATACCGGTGTAATGGTAAAATGATCGCCATTATAAGCAATATTACCTACCGGGGCAGATTTAGCATGGTAGAATAAACAGGTCCAGCCTTCAGCAGCGGCTTTTTTACCATATTCTTCGCGCAGGTCCATTGCCTTTTGGGGGTCGAAATCATATTTGGCTTTAAATCTTCGTATCAGTTGTTCGGGTTCGGGCAGTTCATCACCGCCAAAAAAGCATTTATCATCGCCATCGGCGATCCAAAAAACCTGGTGAAACTGGCAATGCCCGCCCGATAGCTCATATTTTATTCCCGGCTTAAACTCGCCCGATCCTTCTACATAAGTAATTTGTACTGAGCGTTGCAGTGAATCAAATATCTCTTTATGGTATGATGATGATTTGCCACTAAAGGCCGTTTCCCACTCGCCGCGCTGTATGACGTGCTCGGCACCAGGGAAGCTTGGCTCCAGTTTTCCGTTGCGCTCAACCACTAACCCGCCCGAATGGTCATAATGTAAATGCGACATTAAAACCAGTGTTACATCCTCCGGATCAAAACCGGCGTTGCGGATATGCTGATGCAGAAAAAATTCATCGCGGGTATCTTTATAACCCAGGCCGCAATCAAATAAAATAAGGTCGGTAGACGTTTGTACCAGGAACGGATTAACATGTATGAATAGCGAACCCGGGCGATCGCGGAAATTATCAACCAGCGGATCAAAAGGAACAAATTTTTTAGAAGCATCTACGGAGTAAGAGCCTTCACCTAACGCGAAAATTTTCATAATAATTATTGATGTGCGGATGTGCAAATATGCAGATGTGCAAATTTAATCTGCACATTTCCACATCGGCATATCTGCACATTTTCTATATTTACTGTTTTAAGCAACAAAGATATGAATAAACGGTGGGCGATAAGGGAAGTACAGGCAATTGATGATATAAACCATTTAGCAACTGAACTGAACATTGATTCCGTTTTAAGTACTTTATTGTTGCACCGTGGCATAAAAAACTACGAGGAAGCTAAATATTTCTTCCGGCCTGATGAGCGCCATTTGCATGACCCCTTCCTGATGCAGGATATGGAGAAAGCTATTGAGCGTATTGAAGCCGCCATCGCCACCGGCGAAAAAATAATGGTTTATGGCGATTATGATGTGGATGGCACCACCGCCGTAGCTGTTGTTTACAGCTTTTTTAAAACCCATCATAGCAATATTGAATATTATATACCAGATCGTTATAAAGAGGGCTACGGCATATCTACCCAGGGTATTGATTACGCCAAAGAACACGGTTTTACTTTAATCATAGCGTTGGATTGCGGCATAAAATCAGTTGATAAAATTGCTTATGCTAATACTTTAGGGGTTGATTTTATTATTTGCGATCACCATACTCCGGGCGATGAACTGCCTGCTGCTGTAGCGGTGCTTGACCCTAAACGCGCAGATTGCCCTTATCCGTTTAAAGAACTTTCAGGCTGCGGCATCGGCTTTAAACTAGCCCAGGCTTATGCCGAAAAGAACGGGTTACCGTTTGAAGATGTAAGCCGTTATATGGACCTGGTTGCCGTAAGCGTTGCCTGCGATATTGTGCCCATAGTTGGCGAGAACCGGGTGCTGGCCTATTTTGGTTTACAAAAATTAAATAATGATCCCTGCATCGGCCTTAAAACATTAATGGATGTTGCGGGTAAGAGCATTAGTTATACAATATCTGATATTGTTTTCCTATTGGGTCCGCGCATTAACGCAGCAGGCAGGATCGATGATGCCAAACACGCTGTTGAGCTTTTAATAGCCTGCAATGACGAAGAGGCCCAGATAAAAGGCGATCTCATCAACATAAAAAATACCGAGCGTAAGGGCCACGATTTGCAAATAACAGATGAGGCGCTGAGCATGATCGGCGATAGCCAGATCTTGATAGACCGAAAATCGACCGTGGTATTTAATAAGGACTGGCACAAGGGCGTTATAGGTATTGTCGCTTCGCGATTAACAGAGAAATATTACCGGCCTACGGTGGTGCTTACGCAATCAAACGGGCATGTGGCAGGTTCGGCGCGGTCTGTTTTTGGGTATGATCTGTACGAGGCCCTTTGTGGCTGCAGCGATTTGCTGATACAATTTGGCGGGCATAAATACGCGGCAGGTTTAACCATGCACCCAGAGAATGTTGACGCTTTTATTAATAAATTTGAAGAAGTAGTAAGCTCGACCATTACTGCCGAGCAATTAATACAGCAAATACAAATTGACGCAGAATTGCGTTTAAGCCAAATAGAACCTAAGTTTTTCAGGATATTGAACCAGTTTGCACCGTTCGGGCCGGAGAATATGGCACCGGTGTTCCTAACCAAAAATGTGTATGTTAGCGGCAATCCGGTTTTGGTGGGCCAAAACCACATAAAAATGACGGTGATGCAGGAGGGCTCGGCATTATTTGATTGCATTGCCTTTGGCCAGGGCGAACAACTAGAACAAATAAAAAAAGACGCACCTTTTGATATTTGTTATAATATTGAAGAAAATATTTGGCGCGAAAGACGCACTATACAGTTGAATGTAAAAGGAATAAGAATGTAAATTCAAAAGTCAAAATTAAAAAGTAAAAACCCTTTTTTGAATTTTGACTTTTAACTTTTGAATTAATGAACTTACGGGCAGAAAATTTAGTAAAAAAATATAAGCAACGTGCTGTTGTTAGTGATGTGTCGTTCAACGTGTCGCAAGGCGAAATAGTGGGATTACTTGGGCCTAACGGCGCGGGTAAAACAACATCGTTTTATATGATAGTAGGGTTGATAAAACCTAACGAGGGCCATATATTTTTAGATGACGAAGAAATAACCGGCGACCCAATGTATCGCCGCGCGCAAAAAGGCATTGGCTATCTGGCGCAGGAAGCTTCGGTGTTTCGTAAATTGACGGTTGAGGATAATATAAAAGCTATCCTGGAAATGGGTAAAACCACCAAGTTGCAACAAGAAGAAAAGCTGGAAACCCTGATAGACGAGTTTAGCTTACACAAAGTGCGCCGTAACCGTGGCGACCTGCTATCAGGAGGCGAGCGCCGCCGTACAGAAATTGCCCGCGCCCTTGCTGCCGAACCAAACTTTATTTTACTGGATGAGCCGTTTGCCGGGGTTGACCCGATAGCGGTGGAAGAGATACAGGCGATGGTAGCCAAACTGCGCCATCGTAACATCGGTATATTAATAACCGACCACAACGTGCAGGAAACGCTGTCTATTACAGACCGCGCTTATTTGCTGTTTGAGGGTAAGATATTAGAGTCGGGCGTACCCGAGGTATTGGCCGAGAACGAGATGGTGCGTAAGGTGTACCTGGGTGCAAACTTCGTACTAAAAAGAAAAACATTTGCTCAATAAAGCTAGTGGCTTATGACAATTTTTAACTCTGTTTTTACCTGGTTCATGAAAAAGCGTATCCACCAGATAGAGCTTTTTATGAAATACCCCAACGAGGTACAGGAAGAATGGTTTGAACAATTGATATCAAGAGCAGAGAATACAGAATGGGGCAAAAAATACGGCTATAAAAGTATTACCAACCTAAGCGAGTTTAAAGAGCGCGTACCTATACAAACTTACGATACGCTAAAACCTTACATAGAGCGCATGATCCGCGGCGAGCAAAATGTTCTTTGGCCGTCAGAGATCAAGTGGTTCGCCAAATCATCGGGTACCACCAGCGACAGGAGCAAGTTCATCCCCGTTAGTGAAGAATCATTAGAGGAATGTCACTTTAAAGGCGGTAAGGATCTGTTGACCATCTATTTCAACAATCGCCCTAATGCCAAAATGTTTACGGGTAAGATATTGACATTGGGCGGCAGCCACCAGGTTAGTCCGTTAAGCCCGGATACTTCTTTTGGTGATTTGTCGGCTGTAATTATGAAGAACCTGCCGTTGTGGGCCGAATTTCACCGCACCCCGCATCTGGATATTGCCCTGCTGGAAGATTTTGAAGAGAAGATAGAAAAAATGGCCCACGCCACCCGCGATGTTAATGTAACCAGCCTGAGTGGCGTACCTACCTGGAACTTGCTGCTTTGCAAACGCATCCTGGAAATAACCGGCAAAAAAAACCTGCTGGAGGTTTGGCCCAATTTGGAACTATACTTTCACGGCGCGGTTAATTTTACCCCCTATCGCGAGCAGTTTAAAAAACTGATACCGAGCGATGATATGTATTACCTGGAAAACTACAACGCATCCGAAGGTTTCTTTGGTATACAAGATCAGATAGCAGGCGGCGAAATGTTGTTAATGCTGGACTATGGTATTTTCTACGAGTTTTTACCAACCGAAAATTTGCACGACGAAAACCCGCAAACACTCACCTTAGATGAGGTGGAGCTGGATAAAAACTATGCCCCCATCATCAGCACCAATGCCGGGTTATGGCGCTATTTAATTGGCGATACCATTAAATTTACCTCGCTGGTACCGTACCGTATCCAAGTTACGGGCCGCACCAAACATTTTATAAACGCCTTTGGCGAGGAAGTTATAATTGATAATGCCGAGCGCGCCTTGGAAGAGGCCTGCAGCCAAACCGGAGCAATTATACGTGACTATACCGCTGCCCCAATTTATTTTAATGATGATGAATGTGGCGCGCACGAATGGCTGATAGAATTCGAGAAAAAACCCGCAGAGTTTGAGCGTTTTGTTGATATACTCGATCAAACCCTGCGCCGTATCAACTCAGACTACGACGCCAAACGATTTAAAGACATGGCCCTGCGCCGCCCCATAGTGCGCCGAGTACCCGAAGGCACATTCTTTAACTGGATGAAAGAAAAAGGAAAGCTAGGCGGTCAGCATAAAGTACCGCGCCTAGCTAATAACAGGGAGTATGTGGATGCTATATTGAAGGTGGTGGAGTTGGTGAGGTAACTACCAGAAGCGTAGTTTCGCCCCATATTGTTGCAACGGGTTTTAACCTGTTGAAGATCACAAAAAATAAGTTGAAGAACCGTAGGTTCGGCCCATATAACTCGGCGCATTTACAAGGTCGTTTATTAATATGCACCGTGCCTACGGCACTCATAATTTGGGTTGGCTATTTTCAACGGATTAAAATCCGTTGCTATATTTGTCGAGCTGATGGCTCTTGATTAGCAATTGTCTATCTGGGCAACATTCAAGATTTGACAACTTTTTAAAAGTTGTCAAATCTCGGGCGCTATCACTATCTTGCATCATTCAAAGTAACCATGACCACCAAACCATTTAACCGCCCCATACGTGTTTTAGTTGCTAAAGTTGGGCTTGACGGGCATGACCGAGGCGCGCGCATTATTGCTACTTCACTGCGCGATGCGGGGATGGAGGTTATTTATACCGGCCTGCGCCAAACGCCCGAAATGGTGGTAAATACCGCTTTGCAGGAGGATGTGGATGCTATTGGTATATCTATCCTGTCGGGCGCGCACATGACAGTTTTCCCTAAGATACTGGCTATCATCAAAGAGAAAAAAATGGATGATGTATTGGTTACGGGTGGCGGTATTATCCCGGAGGAAGATATGATTACTTTGAAAAAACTGGGTGTTGGCGAACTTTTTCCGCCGGGCACCAGCACACAAGATATTGTTAGGTATATAACACATTGGGTGCACAAGCATCGTAATTTTTAACTTTGCAATATGGATTATCAAAACCTGTTAGTTGACAATAAAGAGCGCGTATTATATATCACCATAAATCGCGAAAGCAAACTCAATGCTTTAAACGCAGCTACTCTTGCCGAATTACATGCCGCTTTAACTTATGCTTTTGCTGATGAAAAAGTTGGCGGCATTATTATAACCGGTGCAGGGCCAAAAGCTTTTGTAGCTGGCGCTGATATTGCCGAGTTTGCCGACCTCGATGTAGAAGGCGGCCGTAAACTAGCCATAGATGGCCATACCAAAATTTTCAACCTGATTGAAAATGCAGGCAAACCCGTTATAGCCGCTATTAATGGTTTCGCCTTAGGCGGAGGACTGGAACTGGCTATGGCCTGTCATATCCGCATAGCCAGTGATAACGCAAAGATGGGATTACCCGAAGTATGCCTGGGGCTTATACCCGGCTATGGCGGTACCAAGCGTTTAACCCGTTTAGTAGGCAAAGGCAAAGCATTAGAAATGATAATGACTGCCGATATGATTACCGCAGCTGATGCATATCAATTTGGATTGGTTAATCATGTAGTAACACCCGAAGAACTGATCCCCAAAGCCGAAGAGATCCTTCAAAAAATAATAAACCGCGCACCACTGGCTATTGCCGCGGCCATAAAAGCCATTAATGCCGCCGGGCAAAATGATGTTAACGGATATGAAACCGAGATAGCAGAATTTGCCAAATGTTTTGGTACTGATGACTTTAAAGAAGGCGTTTCTGCCTTTTTGGAGAAAAGGAAACCATCCTTTAAAGGCAAATAAATAAGCTATCATTACATTGCTCTGACTAAAATACCCATATAGTCAAAAATTAAATCGATTGTTAATCAATCGATTGATTAACA
>DHIR01000110.1:11883-12368 GCA_002403905.1 Mucilaginibacter sp. UBA4741 | reverse complement strand
TTAATCAATCGATTGATTAACAATGACATTTGGATGAAAAATCCTATTGGTTTTGTGATGTTAATTTGTGCCGTGTTAAACAAACACTTACAATAATTATTATAACATATAACCATGAAAAGTACATTAAAAATCACAGCACTTGTTTTAGCATTAGCAGGTTTTACCCTAAGCACTAAAGCACAAACCAACCCTACATCTACCAAAACAACAACAAGCGGCATCCGTTACAGCATCGGTGTTGACGCCGGCATCCCTACAGGAAAAACATCTGACACCTATAACTGGAACCTTGGCGGTTCATTACAGGTAGACATCCCTACTGCCAGCCAATTATTTGTTACTGTTAATGCTGGTTACAATAATGGTTTTGGTAAAGACGTAACAGTAGGCGGGGCAACAGTAAAAGCAACTGATATCCAGTTATTGCCTGCAAAAGCCGGTTTAAAATTCTTTCCGGTAAATAATTTCTATATCCAGGGCGA
>DHIR01000110.1:0-11747 GCA_002403905.1 Mucilaginibacter sp. UBA4741 | reverse complement strand
TGGGCGAAGCTGGTGCAGCATTTGTTTTAAACAAAACCAAAATTGGTGCAGACAACTCAACAGCGTTTATTTACGCGCCACAAATTGGTTACCAGTTTGCATTAGGCGGGAGCAGTTACATTGATGCAGGTGTACGTTACGAAGCCAGTACTAAACTAGTAAGCACAAACAACGATAGCAAAGTAAACTTTGTTGGTTTACGTGTTGCTTACGGTTTCTAACCACTAATACTCACAACTACCTATAATGTAAAAGTGCCCCGAAAATTCGGGGCGCTTTTTTTGTGCTATAAAATTTAACATTTTTTTACACCAGTTTATAATGAGTTATTGAAAATGGATATTAGCTTTGCATCAATTAATAGTTATCAATAAATTACGGTAACTTATACGGTGTTAAAACCTCTTACGTTTTAACAACTTAATCCAGAAACATATAATATGAAATTTACCTTTAACGCACTTATCTACTCATTCTTGTTTATATGCCTTGGTTCGGCTGCAAATGCTCAAATAAATGTGCCCGATAGTGTCCGGATAAGTATTGGTGCAGAACTGGCTTCAACTACCGGCACTGATTTTGGCACCGGGACAAATACACCATCGGGGGGTACTGCCGCATCAGCCTATAATAATGGTGTTGGTATTTCATTACATGTTGATGTACCTATAATGTCGCAGTTCTACGTTACCGCCAGCGCAGGTTATATTACCTTCTTAACCAGCAAAGACGCTGGCTCTAGCCAACAGGCTGTAACAGGTAACAATCTTGCAAACTTTAATACCATACCTTTAAAAATCGGCTTGAAATTATTGCTTGGCAATCGTTTCTATGTGCAGGCAGAGGCTGGCGAAACCATATTAGCCAATAAAGCCGCGCTATATGCATTATATAGCAACGCATTTACATGGACACCGCAGTTGGGCCTGGTATTGCCGCTTAAAAAACGCCATACCTATATTGATGCCGGTATCCGTTATGAAAGCACACAAACTTTTTACAATAACACCAACGTTAATAGCTTTTGGGCGCTGCGTGTAGCTTATGCATTTAACTTATAGTTGCTGGTAGTTGTCTGTAAATTTAGCACTTCAATTAATATCGTAAAAAAATAGCGACTAATCCCCCATTCAGTTATAAAATATCATTAGAATTAGCATTTTTGTGTAACTTACCTCTCAATTTGTTACCCGTTAATCCGAATTGCTGATATGAAAAAAATCCTCATCATAGATGATGAAGTAAACGTTGCATTATTATTATCCAAATTTTTAACGCGCAATGGGTTTGATGTAACCACCGCATCAAGTGGTAATAGTGGGCTGGAACACCTAAAAAATAGAGAATTTGATCTGGTGCTATGCGATTACCGGCTGGAAGATACCGATGGGCGTGAAATGTTGCGCAAAATAAAAACCCAATATCCAAAAACAGGTGTTATCATCATCACAGGCTACTCTGACATTAAAATGGCCGTTGAGTTGATAAAAATGGGTGCTTACGATTATATAAGCAAACCTCTTTACCCTGATGAAATATTAAATACCATAACTAAGGCTATTGAAACCCGCCAGGCATTGCTTGACGATGGCGCCTCGCCTGTACCGGTTACTAAATCCACCAAAAAGCAGGTGCCTTTAGCAGATGGTGTAGTAGTGGGTACCAGCCGTGCGTCAAAAGAACTTAGCAGACAGATTGAACTTGTTGCCCCAACAAATTATAGTGTAATTATTTTGGGCGAAAGCGGGTCTGGTAAAGAAGAAGTTGCCAAAAGTATACACTTACATAGCCCCCGCAGCAACCAGCCATTTATTGCTATGGATTGCGGATCATTAACGAAAGAATTGGCTGCAAGCGAGTTATTCGGCCATGAAAAAGGATCATTTACCGGAGCTATCGCTACCAAAATCGGGCATTTTGAAATGGCCAATGGTGGCACCTTATTTTTAGATGAAGTTGGTAACCTATCGTATGAGATACAGGCCGCTTTACTAAGAACAGTACAAGAACGTAAAGTAAAAAGAATAGGCAGTACCAAAGAAATTGATCTTGATGTGCGCATTATTGTGGCAACCAATGAGAATCTGGTAGATTCTATACAAAAAGGCCGTTTTCGCGAAGATCTTTACCATCGCTTTAATGAGTTTAGCATATATATGCCGCCTTTGCGCGAGCGTGGCAGTGATATTATGCTGATGGCCGAGCATTTTTTACAGGTAGCCAATCTGGAGCTGCAACGCAATGTAACCCATTTTTCGCCCGAGGTAATAGACTGCTTTATGAATTACCGCTGGCCGGGAAATGTACGCGAATTGAAAAACATTGTTAGACGGGCGGCATTAATAAGTGAGGGTAGCGAAATAACTACGAAATCTCTGCCGCTTGAAATATCAAACTATAAATTACCGGCCTTTGATTACGTCCATCAGCAAAATAGTTTTAATCAGCCACAGTCGCAGCATGAACAGCGCTCTGAAATAAAAGAGCCAAGGCATGATTTGAAGAATGCGGCTTTGGAGGCCGAATATGAAACCATTTTAAAAGTATTGCGCGAGGTTAATTTTAATAAAACCCGAGCCGCCGAGATATTAAACATCGACCGCAAAACACTTTACAATAAAATGAAGGCCATCAACCTGAAATAATACCACATGAGCAATAAAAAAGTTGATGAGGAAACCCTGCGCGCATTACGGCATGATATAAAAAATCAGCTTTCAAGTATCCACCTTGCGTTAGAGACCCTGCGCTACGAAATAACCGATCCTACCGAGGATTTTAATTTTTGCATAGAAACCATTTTTAACAGCGCCGCAAAAATAAATGAGCTTTTAAAGGAGCCCGAATAAAACTATTTGCTTCTTTTTTGTTTATAGTGGTGTACAGCACACCATTGGTAAATGTCAATTTTTGATTATAAGCAGCGTAATACTATTATACTGGTCAGCATTATTGTGCTGGGCTGTTTTATTTTATACGCCTTAAGCAGTCTATTTAGCTCTGTACTGGGTGCCATTGTACTGTTTACCATCTTCAGGCCATTTTACCTGTACATGGTGGAAACAAAAGGATGGAACAGGCCCATCGCTGCACTCATTATTATTTTCATATCGCTTGTTGTTATTGTTTTACCATTTACCGCCCTAAGCTTTATGGTGATTGGTAAGATATCAGAGGTCAATACCAATACTTTACCTATACAGGAGTGGCTGAGAAAAATTGACGCGTTTGCCGGAACAACCTTTAAACAACCCCACTTTGCCGAAAATACCCTGCAAAAGCTGGGCACCTATGCTACTGACCTCTTCCCATCATTATTAGGCAGTGCGGCAAGTATTATAATAACCTTGCTGGTACTGTACTTCCTGCTATATTTTATGTTTGTGCAAATAGGCGAGTTTGAGGCCGGGTTATTAAGATACGCGCCCTTTAGGGAGCAGTATGCTATAAAGTTTGCAATTGCTTTACGTAACTCGACTTATTCAAACGTCTTGGGTCAGGGCATAATTGCAGTTACACAAGGGGCGTTGTTAGCCAATGGATTTTGGATATTTGGTATACCCGACCCTGTTTTTTGGGGAGTAATAGGTGCCTTTATTTCGTTTCTACCGGTTGTGGGCGCCCCCACCTTATGCATACCGGCAAGTATTGTACTATTTGCTACAGATCATACCGTAAAAGGTATATTGCTATTAGCTTATGGCTTATTATTTATAGGTAATATTGATAATGTATTGCGCATGATCATTAATAAGCGCGTTGCAAACACGCATCCGTTAATATCTGTTATTGGTGTATTTATTGGTTTACCTTTATTTGGGATATTGGGATTGGTATTTGGACCATTATTACTATCTTACTTTTTATTACTGATAGAAATATACGAAACCAACAGAATGGCGGCCGACAGACTGGACCGGATACAATCCGGCACAGACAGTTGACCTGAAGGCTGAACATTTTTGTGAACAATTAATCATCAGTTTTTATTTAAAAATTAATTAATTACAGCTAAACAAATACAAAATATTGGATTAACTATATTTGGCAAGATATTTAACCGTTATATAACTCAAATGTTCAACTTAAAAACTTATTTATATGAATAGTAACACAAAAGTGGTTGTGGCCCTACTTGCTGGACTAGCGGCAGGCGCAGCGTTAGGAATTTTATTTGCACCGGATAAAGGCGACGAAACCCGTGATAAATTAGCAGAATCATTAAAAAACCTGGGCGACTCTATTAAAGAAACCGCCGCTGCCGAAATTGATAACCTGGTTGGCTTTAAAGACAAGGTAGTTGAGAATATCAAATCGAAAATTAAAGGTGCCGAAGAAGAATACCAGGACGATCTTGAACACGCATAAATTAGTTACGAGTAGTGAGTTTTGAGTGATACGTTAACCTACTCAGAACTCACCACTCAAAACTCATTACTCAAAACTCAAAATGGAAGAAACCAAAAAAGAACCGCAACCGCCATTAATTGACCAGCTTAAAGAGTATGCCGAAATTCGCTTAAAACTGGCTAAATATAAGGCAGTTGATGGTGGATCAACAATTTTTGCCGGCTTAATTGCCGATGTTGTTGTAGTAATGAGTATGGTGGCTGCATTTGTATTTGCCAGCTTTACACTGGCATTTTACCTGGCAGATGTATTCCAGTCGTATTGGGAAGGGTTTGGTTGTGTTGCCTTGCTTTACTTGTTAATTGCCATTGTTATTAAGCTAAATAAAGCCGGAATTGAAAAACCAATTGCCAACGCGTTTGTGAAAAAGATATTTAAAAATAAAAATAATGACTGATCTGCCTATCTACAGCCATACTGACCTAAGAAACGAAATATATCGTCTACAGGGATTAGAGCGCGAAAAAGGCGCTGCGCTAAAAGAGCGATTTAGCAGCCCCGGCGCTATATTTTCTACTTTTTTTTCATTATTTAAAAGTGGCAATCAGGTAGGTGATAAAGATGGCGGCATATTTCAACAGGACTTTTTAGGAGTTATATCGCGGTTCATTATTCCGTTTACTCTAAACAAAACGCTGTTTAGAAAGTCTAATTTTTTGGTGAAAGCATTGGTTGGCCTGGTATCGCAAAAGGCATCGCACTTTGTTTCAGAAGATTCTGTAGAGGGTGTTTGGGATACAGCCAAGGGCCTATTCGGCAAGGCTATTCATCTCTTTGATAAATCAGCCAAAAAGAAAAAACCGGAGATTAGTTCTTTTAGGAAGATAAAGAAAGATTAGTTTTAGTTGGCAGTTTTTAGTTTGCACAAGTTTTACTGCAAACTGCCAATCGCCCACTGCAAACTATAATCTATAACCCCAAAAAATGATCAAACGTATCGCTTCTAATACCTAAACGTAAAGTTTCTAACGGTATCGTATCAGCAGGGGCTATGTTGCCCAGGCTTACGTTTGCACCTACCAGCTTAATAAACCAAACCTGCTGCGCTTTTTGCGGGGCCTCCCATATAATGTTTTGCTCGGGTATCTGGGTTAGTATTTCGTCAACCAGGCCCTGCCTAACCTCTCCAGAGTCGCGATAGATGCCTACGTTACCGCTTTCGCGTGCTTCGGCAATAACTTTCCATGAACCAGCCTCCAATTCGGCCTTCATCAATTGTATCCACTTATAAGGGGCAAATATTTTTTGCACATCTTTTGATCCTACTTCTGATATTACCGTAACCTGTTTGGATAGTTTGCGAATGTACTCGCATTTCTCCTCATGGTCAATAGTTATAGAACCGTCTGATACTTCGGCATGCTGTAGGTTGTATTTGTCCAGTATACGGCAATATTCATCAAATTGGCCGCGTACTATCATGGCCTCAAATAAAGTACCACCAAAATAAACCGGTATACCGGCCTCCTGGTAAAGTGCTATTTTTTTATCGAGGTTAGGGGTTACGTATGATGTGGCCCAACCCAGCTTTACAATATCAGTATAAGTGCCTGCCACTTCCAAAAAATCTTCCACCTGCCTTAAACTAAGGCCCTTATCCATTACCATTGTGATGCCACTATCACGCGGTTTCTCTATGCGCTCGGGAAGATTATTGATTGTATAATTCATAAAATATTGTTGGGTTGTATCGGTTGTAAAAGTCTAAAAAAAAAGCTAAAACGGGAAACGTTTTAGCTTTTTTAATGATAAGTTAAACATTACTTACTGTAACGGTTAATTATATCTAGTATTACTTTATTTTCCTGCAATTGCGGTAAATAATCAAATAATATGTAATGCTTTTCCGGGTCGGCAGCCAGGGCCATCTCCAGGAAATTTAATGCTTCGTTATACTCGCCTTTGGCAAATAAATAAGCCACCATGCGGTAATAAAGCTCTGCTGCCTCCGGGTTGTTCTTTATCGCCTGCGACATGATCTCGATAGCGCCAACCAACCTTTGCTGCTCATACAGTATGGACGAATAATCCAGCCAGGCATCAATATCCAAGGGGTTAAGATCTACCACTTTCTCATAAGCTGCCTCAGATTCATCCATGTGGCCCAGCTTATATTCGGCATCGGCAATGGCAAACCAGTAATCGGCATTGGCTATATCCAGATCAAGTGCTTTTTTGTAAAAGTGCAGCGCCTCAAAATAACGTTCCTCAAAATCAAGCGTAACGCCTATACCAAACCAGGCATCGGCCAGCTTAGGGTCCATCTTAACGGATTTTTTGTAGAATGCCCGCGCATCATCCATCTGCTCTAGTTTCTCGTAGCATTCGCCAATGGCGCAATAGGTATCGGCATTGGGCTGCTCATACTCGAAAGTATGGCGATAAACCTCAATAGCTTCCGCATATTTCTCCAGGTTAACCAAGGCATTACCTTTATTAAAATAGGCAGATGCAAAGCTGTCTTTTATCAGGATAGCATAATCGTAAGCATCTATCGCTTTCTCAAACAAACTAAGTTTGGTAAAGGCGTTGCCTAAATTATACCAGGCAGCGTAGCTGTAAGGCTCGGTATCTATATACTGCTGATAAAATTGTACACTTTCCTCCTGGTTGTCCAGCACGTCGTAGCAAAAAGCCAGTTCATACAGGGCATCCTGGTTTTCCATATTTTGCTTTAAGCATAGCTTTAAGTAAGTGATGGAAGTTTCGTAATCGCCCATGTTTTGGTAAACATAGGCTATGTGTAATAATATTTCGTCAGTTTCTTCGGCAAGGTCAAGCGCCTTTTCATAATTCTCTAAAGCCTCGGCATAGCGCTCCATGCTTTCATACATATTACCGCGGATGATATAGATATCCGCATCAGATGCTTCAAGCATAGCTGCCTTATCCAAAGCTGCAAAGGCCGCACCGGTATGGTTGGTTATGGCCAGCAGCTGGGCTTGCTTAATTAAAAATACTGCGGCAAAAGGATGTTGATTAATAGCATACTCGGCTACCTGCAGGGCCTTAGCGGGATCGTTTTTTTCGATGTAATAATCGATAATGTTCTCAAACGCCTGGGCATCAAAAAAGTACTGGTCATGATTCCTGATCATTTCCTCGTACCGCTCTACCGAAAACTTTGGATCTTCGGTAAAACCAAATTCAAATTCTTCTTCCATTAATTAGTGTTTCAGAACATTGGTTTAACAATCAGTTTTTAGTTAGACTATTAAACTTTAGCTGTGTTTAAATTACAAGTAAAAGTGCCTTTAAAGTAATTAAGTTTTCAACATACAAACATTTTTAACATCGCTATTTGCAACACCTTGATTATTAATACAAAGCGGTGGAGAGGGCAACGGGATGAGTGCTGATAATTGCCTGAAAGATTTTTTACCTTTATCATACAAAAGTAAACATAATGTAGGGGATTGTTATCTGGCTCCTAAAACCTTTACATGTAGATAACATTTTCGGTAATTTATGAGGGGAATTGGCGTTCTTATCGGGCATTAATTTTTGCCTGGGTGCATGAACAAGCTTACGAATTACTATTTTTATAATATATTACACAAAATTTATATACATGACTAATTTCCGGAATTACCTGTTCGGTTCCGCGCTATGCGGCTCTTTATTATTAAGCCTTGGTTTATCGGCACAAACCATGCCTGCACCGCAGGCCGATCTGCCAAAAAACTGGCACCTTATGGACCTGAAAGCCGATGGTTATTACGGCATTAGCCTAAACAATGCCTACCAGTTTTTAAAAGGCAAAAAAAGCAAAACCGTGCTGATAGCTACTATTGACAGTGGTATTGATACCACACAAACCGATTTGAAAAGTATCCTATGGGTAAACCCGAAAGAAATACCAGGCAACGGCATTGATGATGATCATAACGGTTATGTGGATGATGTACACGGCTGGGACTTTTTAGGCGGCCCCGGCGGCAAGGTTGATTATACCGAAACTACCGAAGAGGTAAGAGAGTATAATCGTTTAAAACCAAAATACGAAACACTAACCGCGGCACCTGCCGGTGGCGAAAAAGAATACGCCTACTGGTTAAAGGTGAAAACCACGCATGACGCTACGGTTGGAAAATCGAGCGCCGAACTACAACAGGTTAGCCCGATGATTAACGGGTTAATGGTTACCAGTGGGTATATAAAACGGGAGTTGAAATTAAGCTCATCGGCCACTTTTACTAAAGCCGACGTGGAAAAAATACCTGTCAGCAGTAACGATACGATTACCCAAAGTAAAGGTTTATGGCTATCAATGTTTGCGCAAATTAATGGCGATAACGCAAAGGTTATGAAAGATGTAGGCGACTACATTGCAAAACTAAACAATGACGTTAACCCTGATCTTACGTCCCGTAAAACCATAGTTGGCGATAATCCTGATGTGCAGGACGGCAAGCCTTATGGTAATAATATATTAAAGATGCCCGATGCATCGCACGGTACAGGTGTAGCCGGTTTAATGAGCGCTGTACGCGGTAATGGGTATGGTATTGACGGCGTAGCCGATAATGTACGCATTATGGCTATTAAAGCCGTACCCAATGGCGATGAGTACGATAAAGATATTGCTAACGCGATACGCTACGCGGTTGATAATGGCGCTAAAGTAGTTAACATGAGCTTTGGTAAAAAAATATCACCACATAAAGACTGGGTTGATGCGGCATTTAAATACGCGGCATCAAAAGATGTATTGTTGGTAATGGCGTCAGGCAATGATAACCAGGACGTAGATGTTACCCCGTCATTTCCTAATGACACATTTGCTGATGGATCAGGCACGGACGCGGATAACGTAATATCTGTAGGTGCATCAAGTGCTAAGCCGGATGAAAACCTTGCCGCTACATTTACCAATTACGGTAAAAAGAACGTTGATGTATTTGCACCGGGCGTTAAAGTAACATCGATTGATAAAGATGCCGAAACCATGACCGAAGACGGCACCAGCTTTTCCTCACCTATAACAGCGGGCATTGCCGCTTTACTTTTGGAGTATTATCCAACGCTTAGCGCTAAACAATTAAAACAGGTTATCCTGGCATCGGCTACGCCATTAACCGGCACCATGGTTTTTAAACCAGGCAGCAAAACAGATAAAGTTGATTTTACTACGCTTAGCAAAACCGGTGGTATTGTAAATGCTTATAAAGCGGTGCAGCTGGCGTCGAAGTTAAAAGGCGAGCGGAAATAGTATTCTGATAAGAAAGATTTGAAAACTTTTTAAAAGTTCTCAAATCTAAACCTGTCGTACCTCAAACTGCAACTTAAACATTACATAGCTGCGCAATTGCATTTAACACATTAGTGCTTATATTTGCGCTGCAAAAAACATCATTATTTAATTGATACGATGAGAGAAATACAATTCAGAGAAGCACTTCGCGAAGCAATGCAGGAAGAAATGCGCAACGATGAAACCATATACCTGATGGGCGAAGAGGTTGCCGAATATAACGGTGCCTACAAAGTTAGCCAGGGCATGTTGGACGAGTTTGGCGCAAAACGCGTTATAGATACCCCCATCTCTGAATTAGGCTTCGCCGGTATAGGCATTGGCTCGGCCATGAATGGTTTAAAACCCATCATCGAGTTCATGACGTTTAACTTCTCGTTAGTAGCTATCGACCAGGTGATAAACGGTGCTGCCAAGATCATGTCAATGAGTGGTGGTCAGTTCTCTGTGCCAATTGTTTTCCGCGGACCAACAGGTAACGCGGGTATGCTAAGCTCACAACATAGCCAGTGTTTTGAAAATTGGTATGCTAACTGCCCGGGCTTAAAAGTGGTTGTACCGTCAAACCCGGCAGATGCTAAAGGCTTATTAAAATCATGTATCATTGATCCCGATCCTTGTATTTTCATGGAGTCGGAATTAATGTATGGCGATAAAGGAATGGTTCCGGAAGAAACTTATTATATACCAATTGGTAAAGCTGCCATAACTAAACAAGGTACAGATGTTACTTTAGTTGGTTTCGGTAAGATAATGAAAGTAGTTAACGCGGCCGCTGCCGAATTGGAAAAAGAAGGCATCAGCGCAGAGGTTATCGACTTACGCACTGTTCGCCCTATTGATTACGAAACGGTTATCAACTCGGTTAAAAAAACCAACCGTTTGGTATTGGTTGAAGAAAGCTGGCCTTTAGGCTCGATAGCCACCGAGATAGCATTTAAAGTACAGAAAGACGCGTTTGACTATTTAGATGCACCTATCCTGCGTATAATGGGTAGCGATGTTCCGTTGCCTTATGCACCAACGCTGATCCAGGAGTACCTGCCAAACCCAGAGAAGGTTATTAAGGCGGTTAAAGAAGTAATGTACGTTACAAAATAATCCCCGTAGAGACGCAATACTTTGCGTCTCCCATAATTAGATATTTAAAAGCCTGCTATTTTAATAGCGGGCTTTTTTATGCAATATTGCGTACCAATTATTATCGATATGAATTTTAAACGAACAACCGGCATCCTCATAATCACCCTGTTATTTAATAGCTTAATTACATTTGCGCAAAAGCGCGATGTTAACCTGGTGTTTATTGGTAACAGCATAACTTACGGCGCTGGATTGCCAGATCGCAAAACACAAGCGCCGCCTGTTATCTGCGTTAATTACTTAAAAACACAATCAAACATCGGCGCGGTTGAGTTTTCAAACCAGGGCCATAGTGGTTATACAACGTTAGATTGGTTGCCGGGCACCAAAGCCCTCACGCAAGCCGAAGAGGCGGCAAAAGCCTTTACTAATCAGCAGGCAGAATTAGTATTCTCTATTAAGATAGGCACTAACGACAGTGCCGTAAAAGGCACGCATGGTGCACCCGTATCTGTAGAAGATTATCGCATCAATTTAAAAACTATTATTGACCAATTACTAAAAGATTTTGCGGGTTGTAAAGTGGTGATTGAGCATCCTATTTGGTACAGCCCAAATACTTACAACGGATCAATGTATCTGCAAGAAGGCTTAACCCGCCTGCAAACCTATATTCCGGTAATTGATGAACTGGTAAAAACTTACAAAACCACCAATCCTAAACAAGTTTACGTTGGCGACACCAAAGCATTTAAATATTTCGAGAAAAATTATTTAACCGATTTGCAGCCAGAACAAGGCAAGCAAGGTATTTTTTACCTGCACCCTAACCCAACAGGCGCTATAGCGCTGGGCGAGTTTTGGGGTAAGGCTATTGCGAAGGTTTTGAAGTAAAAAAACAAGGCTGTCATGCTGAGGCACTCGAAGCATGAGGGCAAAGGCCTTTACGCTCACCCTTCGAGTGCCTCAGGGTGATAGCAGGGAAATCGCTTTTAACTTT
>DHIR01000239.1:3810-4125 GCA_002403905.1 Mucilaginibacter sp. UBA4741 | reverse complement strand
GGAGGATTTAGGAGGGGCTGCTATGGTACTTCTACCGCGTTAAGTATACCGGTTATAATATCCTCGCTGGTCATGTTTTCGGCTTCGGCCTCGTAGGTTAGCCCTATACGGTGCCTTAACACGTCATGGCAAATTGACCTAACGTCCTCCGGAATAACATAGCCCCTGCGTTTTATAAAAGCATACGCTTTTGATGCCAGCGCCAGGTTAATGCTCGCTCTTGGCGAAGCGCCAAAACTGATCAGGTTTTTATAATCAGCCAGTTTATATTGCTCGGGGTTACGCGTGGCAAAAACAATATCAATAATGTATTGC
>DHIR01000239.1:2942-3567 GCA_002403905.1 Mucilaginibacter sp. UBA4741 | reverse complement strand
AACAATATCAATAATGTATTGCTCAATTTTCTCGTCCATGTATACCTCGCGCACCACTTTACGCGCCCTTATAATATCAGCAGGGTTAATAATGGCGTTTGGTTTTAACATGCCTTGCGGCGATATATTGGCGCGGATAATTCTTTTCTCGTCCTCTTTAGTTGGGTAGCCTATCACCACTTTCAGCATAAAACGGTCAACCTGAGCTTCCGGTAGCGGGTAAGTTCCTTCCTGCTCTATCGGGTTTTGTGTAGCTAATACCAGGAAAGGGTTTGGCAGCGGGAAGGTTTTATCACCAATAGTAACCTGTCTTTCCTGCATGGCCTCTAACAACGCGCTTTGCACTTTAGCAGGCGCACGGTTTATCTCATCGGCCAATATAAAGTTAGAGAAGATTGGCCCCTGCCTAACTATAAACTCTTCTTTCTTTTGGTTATAGATCATGGTACCCAGTAAATCGGCAGGTAACAGATCGGGAGTGAATTGTATCCGGCTAAAATCGGCCTGTATGGCTTTTGCCAGCGTATTTATAGCTAAAGTTTTTGCCAGGCCGGGTACACCTTCTAAAAGTATGTGGCCATCGGCCAGTAAACCTATCAGCAGGCGCTCAACCATATATTTCTGG
>DHIR01000239.1:2513-2721 GCA_002403905.1 Mucilaginibacter sp. UBA4741 | reverse complement strand
AACCATATATTTCTGGCCCACTATCACTTTATCCATTTCCAGTTTTAACAGATCAACAAAGGCGCTTTCTTGTTGTATCATTTCATTGATAGCCCTTATGTCTGTTGTATACGACGAACTTCCGGTCACCGCGCCTGTTGATGGGTGCGTTGTATTACTCTGTAATTCTTCCATTAAACTTTTATTAATTTTTGGTAGGCAAACTTAA
>DHIR01000239.1:1588-2285 GCA_002403905.1 Mucilaginibacter sp. UBA4741 | reverse complement strand
TAATTTTTGGTAGGCAAACTTAAATAGCAGATCAGTTTTTTACCAACGAAATATGTTAAATTATGTTAAAATTAGATAATTATAAGCGATAACCTGGTTTAAAGCAATAGCATGACCCCTTAAGCCTTAAATATTTGCCTATACCGTTCCATAACACTTTCAAAGCAAATTTGTAACCATGCTGAATATTGGGTGGGGTTGTTTTGCAGCTCGGCAGCTAATACCTCTATATCGATATATTTATAATTGGCTACTTCTGTTGCATCTGGTATAGGCAATACATCGCTGGTGGCGAAAAACACATGATCACATTCATGTTCAATTAATCCGTTCCCAACCTCGGCGCGGTAAGTAAATTTAAATTGATAATTCAGCGTGCATTCCATACCCATTTCTTCAAATAACCGCCTGTGTGCAGCCGCTTCTGTGTGTTCGCCGGGACGGGGATGGCTACAGCAAGTGTTGGTCCATTTGCCACCGGAATGGTATTTATCTAAGGCCCGTTGCTGTAATAACAGTTGCCCCCGGCTATTAAAAACAAATACAGAGAATGCTCTGTGCAATATGCCGCCTTTATGAGCGGCTAGTTTATCCATAGTGCCAAGGGCACGGTCTTCCTGGTCAATTATAATTAAGCCGCTTTTCAATTGGTGGGGTATTTATAGGGTGTTTAATTTATAACGGATCAATGAATCAA
>DHIR01000239.1:366-1411 GCA_002403905.1 Mucilaginibacter sp. UBA4741 | reverse complement strand
ATTTATAACGGATCAATGAATCAAACATCAGCATAAATTTTTGACGGTTTGATACACGGATGCGTTCGGTCATAACCTGCTCGGCCGGCGCGTGCGAGATCTTTAGAAACAACTGTTTGTAATAAACATAGGCAAGGTATACGCCTTTCCGGCTGGTAGACGGAAGTTCTTGGATACCTTTCAGCGCGGCATTAAAATCATTGCGGATATCGGCTTCAATAGCTCTTTTATTATCATCAGAAAACGCTGTCAGATCTACCTGCGGAAAATAACTGCGGTTAAGATCATGATAATCTGAATTAATATCCCGCAGGAAATTTACTTTTTGAAACGCTGATCCTAATTTCATAGCCGGCTCTTTCAAGCGCTCGTAACTGGCTTCATCTCCGTTGGTAAACACACATAGGCACATTAAGCCAACCACTTCTGCCGACCCTAATATGTACTCGTTGTATTTATCGGGCGTATAAACATTGTCGTCCAGGTCCATTGCCATACTGTTTAGAAACAGGCTGATCAGCTCTGGTTTTATACCATATTGGTTTACCGCTTGCTGGAACGAATTTAATACCGGGTTTACGCTGATGCCTCTTTCAATAGCTTTAAAGCAATCGTCTCTAAATTCGGTAAGTAATGACGCTTTTGGGTAATCATAAAAGCTGTCGACTATCTCATCAGCCAGCCTCACAAACCCATAGATGGCATAAATAGGTCTGCGCAATTTTTTATTTAAGAAATAGATTCCTAACGAAAAACTGGTGCTATAATGGTTAGTGATAGTCTTACTGAATTTGGCTGATAGTATATCAAACTTTGCTTTCATGCGTTGCAGTTGATTAACGTTTTTGCTGCCGGTTATGGTATAAATAATTAGCGCTATTAACGTCGATGCAAATGTAATGCACAGCTACATCAAAATTGCATTATATCATATAAAGTGTTGATGCTTTTTAATAAATGTCTTCGCAGTTGTCGCCGTTAGTCCGGATTTACAATTAGGAGTATTCGAAAGATTTAAATCATCAGAAGCGTAGCTTCGGCCAAT
>DHIR01000239.1:0-120 GCA_002403905.1 Mucilaginibacter sp. UBA4741 | reverse complement strand
GGGTTTTAACCCGTTGAAAATTGAAACAAACACAAGTAGAAGAACCATAGGTTCGGTACATATTAAAAAGGGACAATTCGCAAGCTATGTCATAATATGAGGCTGTATCATAAATCATGA
>DHIR01000192.1:3026-3355 GCA_002403905.1 Mucilaginibacter sp. UBA4741 | reverse complement strand
GCACAGATATGAACTTTGACCTGCTGTTTTAACTTTAAATGATGTATTAGCAGGTACCTCGAATGATTGGCCGTTGGTGAAAGTTTCCCAAGCCTGTGCGCCGGGCAGTAAGGCAACAAGTTCGCCCTCAATAACGGTCATGGTTTCGTGCGTTGATGTGCCAAATTCGTATTCGCCGCTTTCAATAACTCCGATAGTTGATTTACCGTCAGCAGCCGTGTATGCAAGTGATTTTACCGCGCCGTCAAAATATTCGTTTACGTTTATCATAGTTTTTTATTTTGTCGCCGAAGATGGTGAAAAATTAGGTAAAATATAAAAGCTATTGT
>DHIR01000192.1:0-2920 GCA_002403905.1 Mucilaginibacter sp. UBA4741 | reverse complement strand
ATATAAAAGCTATTGTCGATAATTAATCCCATTTGTCATCTCTCCTCGTTCCTCATCGAAATGACAAGAAAGGTTATTTTATCCCACCAAACGCTGCGAAATAAGAATTTTTGTGCAATATTTCCACATCAGTAAATCCTACCTTCTTTAATAAATCCATTTGATAATTTACAGAGCGGGGTGTATCCTCATGTGCTACATAGTCCAGTACTTTCTGGCGATATTCGGGCCCGCCCAGCGTATCCAGATAATCACTGTAACGCTGCTGAAATAAACGGTTCAATGGTTCGGCATCATGTGCTATCAGGTCTGATATCCATAAACTGCCACCTGGTTTTAAAGTTTTATATAGTTTGCTAAAAACGTTTTCCCAATCGGAATTATCACGCAGGTGATGGAACGTTGCTGAAGCCAGTACAATATCAAAATGATTATTGGGCAGGTTAAGGTTATGCATATCATCCTGTATAATTGTTACCTCGCCAATGGTTTGTGCCGATACGCGTTCTTTAGCACGTTCCAACATCGGCATACTCAAATCATTTAAAGTACAGTTAAGATTACTGATCTTGCTTAGCATCTTTAACGTATAGTTGCCCGCACCGCAGCCAATATCCAGCAGGTTTTTAGCATTTGGGTTGATGTATTTTGCCGCCTCGGTACAAAGCTCCATAGTTAATGGCGCGTCAATAGTAGTGGCCTGGCCGGTATCCAAATTCGAGAAACGTTCAACATCATTATCAAAGCGGGTTCTTATCTCCTCATTGGTGGCTTTATCGGCATAGTTTGTATTCATAGCATAGGTGTATTTAGATTGAGGTTGCCATTAATTAAGATAGCGTTTTATTAACGCCTTATGGTGCGTACAAACATTATAACGGCAATAAATAGCACAGCTATATAAACTATCTTCATAATTTACTTAAACGACTTATGTGATTTATTTTTGCAATAATACGGTAGCTGCCAGATCGGCTTGTGTAACACCCGAAACATATATGGTGTAAATATGGCCCGCCTGTATACTGGTAGGTATGCTTAACAATACTGTACTTGAGCCTGACGTATATAATGAAAAGGTAGTGCCGGGGGCAACTTCCAGATAATCAGAAGCCAAAGCGTTTATTAAATTGGATGCTATTATAGCGCCGCCGGATATACCGAGATCAACATTTGTTGTGACACCCAGGTTTAGATTGATAAACCTTATCCGTGCTTTGCCGGTTTGCGGGGCTGTCATATCATCCTGATAGGCAGCGGTATTAGCACCAAAATAAAATATGCTGTAATACACATTGGGTTGCGGCGATATGTTAAACGATGACGCGGTAACGCCCGAAGCAGATGTTTTAATTAAAGCAGGATGATCTGTACTTGTTACAGAAATATAACCCGAGCTTTGGTTATAGGCTAAAGCGGTATTATTTTTTTTAGTATTATCCACATAAAAATCTATAGGCGATGCTGCTTGCGAAGCATTAGTTACTTGCACGTATGAAGTACCGGTAACCTCGGCTTTTTTACTGCATGAGGTAAAAGCGGTTATTATTAATAATAATGCAACGCTTGATAGGAGTAATGATCTTGGGTTTAATTTAGCTTTCATAGTTCGACTTATACGTACGCAATAAAAATTTATTGCGTAATAATATAAAAAATCTGATTAACGGACGATGTTATACTATCAATTTAACAATTTGTCTAATTGTGTTTGCAATGCGGGGTTAGATGGTCGGGCCGCATCCGTAGATACAATTTTACCCTCCGGATCAAGCAAAATAAATCTTGGAATGGTGTTGATGCCATAATGCTTAATAAAAGCAGAGTTAACGGCATCTTCTGTAATTACCTGTACGCCACCCAGGCTTTTATCGCTCACAAACTTTTTCCATTTGCCAATATCTTTCTTTTGGTCTATTGAAACACTTACGAATTTGATATTCTTGCTGCCGTATTTTTCTTCAACTGTTTTAAGTGATGGGATCTCGGCAATGCAAGGGCCGCACCAGGTTGCCCAAACATCTATATAAACATAACTGCCTTTAAAGCTGCTTAACGCAATCTGTTTATCATTAACATCATTATAAACAAACAATGGCGAACTGCCACCCACATCAAATAGCTTTAGATCATTGTATGATGATGCTATCTCTGCTTTATAAACCTTGTCGGTAACTACTGCCATGTATTTGTTATAATTTGCATCTAAATTATCGCCACGCTTTAGTAATAAAAGCATGCTGTTGTGTAATAGCCTTTGCTTTATGTAATCGTTAGTAATCTCTTTGTTTATAACATCAAACTTGCGTTCGTTCGGGTTCTTTGATCTTAAATAGGAGGCTTTAACCAATTCGGCACTTAATGATTGCTGAATATTTGCCTCCAATAGCGTCCGGTAAGCGGTAGAGAACTTATACAGATCACCATTATTATCATCAAAGTTTTCCCAGATCACTGATTGTATTTTGTCCATATCGGCCATGTCCATTCTTTTTACAAACATTTTACCGGTTAGTGTCATTAATTTAGCAGTAACTTCTTCCCTGTTACTAGGAGTGCTCGACATTAAAATACTGGTCATTTCTTTTCTCACCTGCGGATCAACACCATATTTTAATTTGTAAGAATAAGTAGCCGATTTGGCCATATATTCAATATTGCCTTTTTGCGTTTTAATAAAATATTTGCTTAATCCTTTGGTATCATCCAGTTGTTTAAAAGCATCTGCCTTAAACTCATCCATTTGTTTAATAAAATCGGCAGGAGGGGTGTCTACTATCTTATCAAATACCGCGGCATATTCAAAAGGTGTATATTTTTTTATAGACTTAAAAACCTGGTAAAATAGTTTATTCTCTACACTGCCTTTCCCGCTAAAATTATATATCGAATCTGGTTTATAGGTATATACGTTTAAGTC
>DHIR01000244.1 GCA_002403905.1 Mucilaginibacter sp. UBA4741 | reverse complement strand
TTAACTTAACGCGAGTTCGATATAAGGATTAAGAGTGTTCAGGAGTTAATAAGTTTATATCTTATTGATAATCAATAAGTAAGCATATTTTGTTATATTTAAGTATCGAATTTAAAACAAACAATCTATGCTTACTTGTGATAAAATTACTGAAATTTTCTTTTTGGCCGATGAATACTGTATTCATTTTAATAAACATATCAATGAATGTGTCATTCAACTTGACCGAACGACTAAGACCCGTAATAAACCTTATGGACTTTCCTCAAGTGAGGTAATTACTATTTTGATCTGCTTTCACCTTTCTGACTATCGCACCCTGAAGCATTTTTACTGTGATTATGTTTGTGTACATCTTCGCAAAGAGTTCCCCGGACTGGTTTCTTATAACCGTTTTGTAGAATTACAAAGTAAAGCTGCTCTGCCATTATTGATGTTTGTCAGCGCAGAAAGCTTAGTAGAATGCACCGGCATATCATTTATTGATTCTACCAGTCTGGAAGTATGTGCAAAGCAGCGGATCCATCAGAACAAAGTATTCAAAGGAGTAGCGAGCAGAGGATATTCCACCATGGGTTGGTTTTATGGCTTTAAATTACATCTGATCATTAATGATATGGGTGAAATTGTTTCTTTTAAACTCACCAGGGGTAGTGTATCAGATAATGCTACAAATGTGTTGCTGGAATTATGTAAAACACTATTCGGCAAGTTATATGGTGATAAAGGTTATTTAGTTAAGGCGGCTGTATTTGAACGACTATTCCACAGTGGAGTGCAACTGATCACTAAGATCAAACGTAATACGAAAAACAAATTGATGAGCGTTTTCGATAAACTAATGCTCCGTAAACGCAGTGTTATAGAATGTGTCAATGATGCGCTGAAAAACATTTGTCAAATAGAACATTCCAGGCATCGTTCAATAACCGGCTTTATTATTAACCTCTATAGTGGGCTGGCCGCTTATCATTTGCTTCCTAAAAAGCCTTCTATTAAATCTCAATTTGAGTTTGATAATACTAAATCCTTGCAGCTTTCTTTGTGATTGGCCTAATTCTTATATCGAACTCACGTTAACTTAATAGTATTGAGGGTTTCCGAAGGGTCCCTCGAACCTAAAAATAGCCAAACGAAAACGGACCTTTATGGAGGTGTATTAATCAAAAGGTTACCTTTACACTGTGGTAGTGATTCAATATAAAGGCAGGCCTGCATTTAACTTTTGTTTATTTAAAACTACATTTGTGTTAATTACACAAAGTGCAAACAATAAGACAAAAAACTCCTGTAAAACAAAATAATACAAGATGGACAATTCCAAAACGATCAATTTACGGGTTAGCATATTGGCTGCATTAATATTAATTACTGCTTTTAGCAGATTAATACCACATATGCCTAACTTTTCACCATTTGGTGCAATAGCCTTATTTGGAGCAGCCCATTTCACTAAAAGGTGGCAGGCATTTTTTATTCCAATTGCAGCTGTCTGGCTAAGTGATCTGTTTATCATTAATGTAATTTACAGGCAGCACTATACAAATTTCACTTGGTTTTATGACGGTTTTTATTGGCAATATGCAACTTATGCATTGATAACATTTATCGGACTTGTTATCTTCAGGAAATTAAATATACAAAGCGTATTAGTTGGTGCATTAACAGCTACAGCGATCTTTTTTCTTGTAACAAATTTTGGTTGTTTCCCCGGCAATCCGACATATGCACAAAACTTTAGCGGTCTTATGGCTTGTTATGCAGCAGGTGTTCCTTTCTTAAAAGGGACTTTGCTTGGCAATCTGGTTTACACAGGCGTATTGTTTGGTTTTTTTGCAATACTACAGCAACGATTTTCATTTTTAAGACCTGTTCATAACAAATACGCTGTATGATAAAAATTTGCTCGTTTTTACCTGCTGCCACGCAAATGATCTATAATATGAATTTGCAGGAACATTTATATGGAGTAACATTCGAATGTGTTTCAGATAAGCCCAAAGTTGTTCGCTCGTATATTGAAGGAAATAACTATACGAGCAATGAAATAGACAGGATCGTATCGCAAGCGAAAGCACAAGGCAAGAGTTTATATTACATAGACGAAGAATTGTTAGAAGCAATTTCACCGGACATTATATTTACTCAAGATGTATGCGATGTATGCCAAATTGATACAAGTTATGTCCAACGGTCTATTTACAAACTAAAAAAACAACCGCTCATAATTCCTCTTATTCCCCGCAGCCTGGATGACGTTTATCAGAATGCTATTGCCATTGCTTCATCGTTAGGTAAGAAAGAAGCTGCCTACCTACATTTGGCTGAACTAAAAAAGCGCACCGATAAAATTATTGATACTTTAAGAAAGCACAATGCTCCGGTAAGAAGAGTAATGATCATGGAGTGGCTTGACCCTATTTATAATTGCGGGCATTGGATACCCTATCAAATTTCACAAGCAGGAGGTGTTGATATGCTATCCAATCCATCAGGCTACTCTATTGTTACTTCCTGGGAAAAGGTCAAATTATATAACCCTGAAGTTTTAGTAATTGCACCTTGTGGTTTTAATGTAGACCGTGCAGTGAAAGAGATCGAAATCCTGTCAACAAAAGAAGGTTGGGACGATTTACTCGCAGTGAAAAATAATGAAGTATATTTAGCCGATGCAGAATATTTCACACAACCAAGCACTAAACTTGTTGATGGTATTGAATTGCTAGCGGCTTTGTTTCATCCGGCTATTTTTACAGTACCCCCATATCTCACCACTAAGTATTTATCAATTAAAAGCCATATTGAAATTGGATAATAAATACAGAGAGCGTTTGTTATTAGAAACTAAACAAAAAAAATGTTCGACTTGCAATTCTGATTTTAGCTGCACAAATACAGAAAGCGATGGTAGTTGCTGGTGCGATAGTTTCCCTCCCATTTTCCAGCCAAGCCTTGAAGTTGATTGTCTTTGTCCTGCTTGCCTGAAAAAAGCAACTATAAAGAAAATTAACGAATATACAAATGCGCTCACCCCGGAAGATGCTTTAAATAATAAAGCCACATTTTTACCAAATACAACAAAACAAATAGAAGGTATTGATTTCTATGCAGAGAACGGGTTCCTGGTATTTACGTCATGGCATCATTTAAAACGTGGTTATTGCTGTAATAATGGTTGCAGACATTGTCCATATTGATATAAAATTTATAACGCAATGAATAAAAAAACAAAGGCTATATTTTGTTGGAGCGGCGGCAAAGATTCTGCTTACTGTCTTAATAAGGTATTATCGGAAAACTTATTTGATATAAAATACCTGCTCACTTCCATAAATTATAATTTCAAAAGAGTTTCGATGCATGGCATCAGAGAAGAGCTATTAGATGCGCAAACTGAATCCATTGGTATTCCACTTTTAAAAGTTTGGGTTAAAGAAGGTACAAATGAAGAGTACGAACAACAGATGGAAGCTATTTTACTTAATGCTAAAGCCGAAGGAATTGAGCATGTGATATTTGGCGATATTTTTTTAGAAGATTTAAAAATATATCGTGAAAAACAATTAGCTAAAGTTAACATGAAAGGCATTTTTCCTTTATGGAAAATAGATACTGCTTTTTTGATCAGTGATCTTATTAACCAGAAATTTAAAACGATCACTTGTTGTGTGAATGATGGTTTTTTAAACGAGCATTGGGTAGGTAAAGAAATCGACAAATCTTTTATAGAACAATTACCATCAAATGTTGACCCTTGTGGAGAGAACGGAGAATTCCATACTTTTTGTTATGAAGGTGCAATATTTAAAAAGAAAATTAATTTTTGTGTTGGCGAAAAAATATACAAACCATTAGAAATTAAAACAACAGATAGTGTTTGCACTTCAAACACCATTACCAAAGGCTTTTGGTTTTGCGATTTATTGCTTATAGTGGAATAAACGTCTCAAGAATGATAGTTTATGAGGCTGCCGCGTACGGAGAATAGTTTATATAGAATAAGCTTGAAAATGGCATATAACTAACGAGAACGTTGGCTTTCTTTGAGGTTGTTGAGGGGATAATAAATTATAAAAACCTCTAAAATAAATGACTTAGATGGTATAAACATCCGGGAAAACGGCGTTTTGTGCGCCAAACTGGGCTACAAAAAATAACTGGCTTATTATTAGCAAGTTATTTTTGTTTTAAGAGAATTTACCTCATTCCGGGAGATTCGCTCTAATACCTAATTACCCATAACCTTAAATTCGGTTCTTCTATTTTGCTCATGTTGCGCTTGGGTACATTTTACGCCCGCTCTACAGCCATTGACCAATCTGGTTGCACCATAACCTTTCGGGATGAGTCTGGATTTACTGATACCATTTTTTTGCAGGTAATTAACCATCTCCTGTGCCCTGGCCTGGCTAAGCTTTAAGTTTACAGCCTTACTTCCGCGACTATCCGTATGCGAAGCGATCTCGATCTTTAGGCCCGGGTTGTCATTTAAAAATCTTACCAGTTTCTCCAGGTCTGATGAGGCGTTGGCTCTTATTTTAGCGCTTCCGGTGTCATAATATATGTTTGATAAACTGATCGCTTTATCCGGAAGAGCCTGTTCAATAGCTAATTCTAAATTTACATATAGAGTTGTACTGCGGGTAAGCCCTTTAGTGCTTACCTTTTCAATATTTGAAATATAACCCGCCTTTTTGCCTGAAATAGAAAAGTCGCTGCCGGCCTCTAACTGAATGTTAAAAGTACCATCGTCCGGTTTATCGGGTGCATTAACACTGCTGTTTTGCGTAGTATTAACAACATTTACGGTTACCTCGCTTTCGGGTTTGCCTGTATTTTTATCAGTCACCCGGCCTGCCAACGTAAACCGCGGATCATTATGCTGTATATTTATTTTTATGCCTGCATCCTGTATGTCAAAGCTATTTTTTGAAATACGTTGAGCCGTAGCATTAACTCCGTGTAATGTTCCGCTAATTGTATAATCTGCAGCCTGTATGGTATTAAAAACAATGCGGCCATTTGCATCAGTAGTACCATTGAGTTTTATGTTTGGTCCCTCTACCAATATTTCAGCGCCGGGCAATGGCAACCCGGTTAATTCATCGGTTACAGATATAACCAGGTCTTTGACCGGTAATTTCACTACCGGTGCAACTACCACAACCGGCTCTGCAACTTTTACCTGAATTTCTGTTTTTACCGGGGATGCAGGAATTACAGGTGTTTGTATTTTTTTCTTTTTACCTAAACCCACTCCAACTCCAATACCATATTGAATATAATTAGTTACAAATGAGGTTAGCCCACGCTTATACTGCATATTGGTAAATACAAAGGCCTCGTTAAATATATTGAACTGCAAACCTGCCCCCACCGGAACATAAAAGCCCCCGCTGCCTTTATAGGTTTCAAATCCAAGGCCTGCAGACAGGTAGGGTACAACCGGGTGGTGATCGTCAAACAGCTTTATATTCACCCCGGCACCCGCGTCCAGTAAAAATTCGCTGCTACCATTGTAGGTGTTATTTGGGCCCGGATAATCCGTATAACTGCCATCAAGCGTGGCGGCAAAATCAATTTTAGGATTTATCCCTTTCAAGTAATTAACACCAAAACCCATTTGCGTACTGCTGATGTTGCTCCATAAATTATTGCTTAGCACATGTAGCAGCGAAGTTGTATGAATTAAGTACGCGGTTTTAAAATCATCATAGAAAACATGAAAAACCAGTGTAGCCGGTTTTTTGCCCGTATCAATCTGGGCAAACAACTGTAAAGTAAAACAGCTCATGAAGATTATATATAGTACGCGTTTCATCATTGCTTTACTGGATCATTTTTTTTATTTAAACCTGTTTGATTAATGATACCGAAAATAGCAGGCTCGCTTCTCCCTTGTATATTCATATCAGCTGTTGGAATGGGCGCGCCTTTTATATCGAGTGTTTGCACCGTCCAGATAAACCGCTTGTTGGCTGTCGAATCCAGCATAGGCAAATTGGGACGCCATATGTATTGCGTAGTGCCTTTTATAGCTTGTTCATCTAGTAACGGGCGATTGCCCCTGAAAGCCTGCATAGGTGTTTGGCCCGACAAAATCTCAAAAACCTGTACCCTGTAGGTTGGCAACTCATTGGAAGGAACCAACGCCGTCCACCTAAAAGTTATTACACTTTGCGCAATGTGGGCATCCAGTTCGCTGCCATTAGTCGGCTGCATTAAAATGGGTAATTGGTACGAGGCGACAAAAAATGGCTTGGTTTGCTTTGTTCTTACTACATCACCTGCGGTATTGGTTATTTCGACCATTAACTGGTATTGCCCGGCCGCCAATCGCCCGGTACGTTGAAGTAATATTCTTACGCTGCCGTTTAGGTTTAAGTTTTGCAGTTGTAAAGCGTCGGCTATGGTAAACTGGTTTACGCCGGGTTTTAACAGATAAACCCGCGCGGCATTTATATTGGATATGCCAACAGTGGCTCCGTTTTGGTCAAGCAGGGTAGTTCTTATTTTTATAGCAGGGTCAACCTGAATGGCGCTTTGTATGAGGGTAATTACCATCACCCCATTAACCGGGCTTGCCCAATCGGCCAGCCAGGGCTGTGGCCTGCTGTTCAAAGCCAGGTTCAGGCTGATCTGCGCATTGGATACCCGGCCCAGGCAAAGCATTATAATAATTACTAAATAATATTTCTTCATCTCAGTTGCTTGCATTTTAAAACTTATACTGTAACCCTGTTCTTATTGAACTTTCTATATATCGCGGATCGCTTGGGTAAACCGGGATTAATGAATTCCCCGGTAACTCGGTACCATAACTATATAAATTGCCTGTAAGCAATAATTGCCAGGTTAATTTTTTGTATATCTCCCAGTCAAAACCACCCGTAACTAAAATATTTTTGTTAGCTGTAAAAGGCGCGGTAGTGCTTAAATTATACTGTAATTGGCTCTTTAAGTTAATTTTTTTACCCGCTTTCCAGGTCATTCCGCCGGTTGCGGTTAGCAGGGTAAGGTTAATAGAAGGAGCCGTATTACGGAACCACATCACGCTTAGATCAGGATTGATCTTTGCCTTAAAAAATGTAGGCACGTACAATAGTAATACAGTTTGTGTATTGTTTTGAGTTACCGAGGCCGGTATAATAATAGTCTCATCATACTTGCTCCAGGTATAGGTGGCGCTTATTAGGTTGCTCATGGTAGCGGTATTCCAGGTATAAGATGGATTTATGCTTAATTCATTGCTAACGCTTTTATACCCTGAAATATCGGCCGAGTTAAAGCCAAAATTATTAAAGCTGGCGTTGAGGCTAAAATTATCATTAAACTGGGTAAACACATTGGCATTGGCAATTAACTGTTTGGTAATATTGGGTCCGGATGTAAGGCTCAAATTACCAAAACGCTGACCAATACTGGCTACTACGTTTATTTTCTTTTTCCAGGCATTAAAGTGGGTATTGGCAAGGTATTCCATACGGTCATTACTCATAAATGGGTAGCCTGCCGAAAAATAACCCGCGCCATAATAATTAAACTTACCGCCAATTTCCCAGTCCTTGCCTTTTTTGGCTAAACCCAGCATTACGGCGTTATCTTTATTAGTGGAAGTATGGGCGTTCATAAAGGGCTTAAAGTCTTCTACCGGGATGATAGATAAGGGGGTGTTCAAATCCCTGGTGTGAAAACTTTGCCCGAGTTCGACATGATAATTCCAGCCATTACCTGTAGTTGCAGTAGCTAAAAAACTGATTATCGTATTTTCTTGCGGGTCAATAGGCGTTAAGGGCGGGGAAGTAACCGAATTGCGTTCATCAACAGCGTGCACAAAATTAAAACCGACAAAATATTTTCCTTCTTTCTCCATCCCCAGCTGTGCCATCCATTGGTTGCGCTGGTAAGAGCCAATAATGCCCGGATCGGGTGGTAAAATAGTTGGCGCCACATAATCAATTGGTCTTTGCGATACCCCATTAAACAGTTTGATACGGAACTTACCGGGTGATAGATTAACCCCGTAACCGAAAATACCCAGGTCTCCTGTACTCAAATCGCTGTAGTGCAGATTTTGCGTGCCCAGCAATATTTCGGTAGTGCCAATTTTAGGGCTGATCCCGAAATTATTTGCCGGATTAGTTAAAAACTGCCAGATACTTTGTTTACCCGATGTAACCGGCGTTAAAAAATTATTTTGCAGCATACTGAAATTAAAATTGACGGGAATGCTCCATTTGCCATATGTTATACTTGGGTTAAAGGAATAACGCAGCGAGTTCCATGGCTTGCGCGGCTGGTAAAAATTGGGGGTTGACTGTTCCGGCGTTTTATCCAGCCCGTAGCCTTCATACCAAACACCCATATCGCCGGTTAGGGTAACCTTTTTCTTTTTTTCGTCCTGGGCACTGGCGTGCAGGGCGAAAAATAAAAGTAAAAACGCGGCTATCCTTGTAAAATATTTCATTTTATGGGTCGAGTTCGGTTAATTGATTATCCTGTATATTTGCGTTCCTGTTTATAATTTCACTTCAAGCTCATTGCTGAAATTGGAGTTGTTTTTGTTTTCATCTGCCAGCCTTACGGTATAATATATGCTTTGCTGGCCGCCTTCTGTATCATCCAGGAAAGCTTTTCCGTTCACAAAATCTATCATTTTATAGGCTATCCAAACAGCATTTTTATCTGCTCGCTTATATATTTCAATTTTTAGCTTCCGGTTCTTTAACTTATCATCTACCAAAAATGAAAGCGATATTTTTTTAGTTTGGGCATTGTATGATCCCTGTATAGTTGGGGCCGGTATCCTGGTATTTAGGATGGTTTTTAAAATAATTCTCTTATTTATTTTTGATGATAAACCCCCATCGTCTTTAGCGGTCATGGTGTATTCATATTCGCGCCCGCCAATAATTTTCTTATCAATGAACCTGGTTACCTGCCTGTTTTTATTATTAAAAACGGTATCGTATTTTACCTTACCGACTTCTCTTCGTAATAAAAAATTGCTCACAGCATCCTCGCTTCCCGAGTTTACAAAAGTGACCACAACTGTAGAATCGGTAACAGCGAAATTGGTGATCAGCGGGCTTACCGGCGGGATAGTATCCCGTTTTTTAAGTTCAATAACCTTTGATGGTACGGATTGATTATAATGCGAATCAAAGGCAATTACTTTGTAGTAAATTTTTTTTGTAAGCGTATTTAATGTTGTCGAATCTTTAAGGGTAAACATGGAACGGCCAAGGCTGTCCCTGAATGTTTCTGTTACTACCGAAAATTCATGGTCTGCCGCGTTTGCTTTTAGCAACTGGTAACCAATAAAATCCTTTTCAATATTAGGCTTTACTTTGATCAGGATTTTACCCGCAGTATCAATTTTTGCGAAAGCGATAACCGGCATCGCAGGCGGGATACTGTCAATTAACGTTACATAAGCCGAGAACGAGTTGCTTATGTTTCCGGCGGTATCAATGGCTTCAACTATGTAGTAATTATTACCTGTCGCGTCAAAACTTTCATCAATATAATTTCTGGCAGCCTTAGGTAAGGGCGCTTTGGAAATAAGCATATATTTACCCTTGATCGCGTTACTTCTTTTAATGGTAAAACCTTTCAGATCGGGTACTTCTTTTGTTTCCCAAAGTAATTCAACCTGTTTGGGCTTTATATGCGTTGCCGATCTTAAAAAGGGTGATGGCGGAGGTGTTTTATCCCTGGGCATAGCTACAAATTCAGCTAGCGGCAGGTCATCAGCAAAAGGTGTGGAAACCAGCAGCCTGTAACGATATTTTTTATAATTAACCAGGTTCGAATCGATGAAGCCATAATCTGTTTTACCTGTATAACCATGTGGCGTAAGCTTAAGGGTAGGCTCGCCTGTTATTTTTTTATAAGTTGCACCTCCATCATCTGAGCGTTCCACATTAAAAGCATAATAATCTTTTGATTCAGGAAAGGTGAAGCTGATCTTTTCATCGCCCTCTGTAACCTTAACTGCTTTATTATTGGCGAGGTATTTGGCATTGAAAGCCCCGCATTGGACCTTTAGATAAGCTATGCCGGTTTTAGTGTTTTCGGCCGGGTCATTTATCCGCACACGGTAAACATATATGGCACCCGGCGTAACAGCGTTGTCGGTTATTCGTAAAGCTAACCCTTCGGCAGCCAGTTTGCTTCTGTTAGCGGCTATTAAAGCCAGGCCAAACTTCATATCCTGGTTGTCGCGCTCTTCTTTTAATGATTTTAGCCCGCCTGCCAATACATCTTCGCTACCCGTTTTTACGTTGGCATCCGAAAGCGTCATGGCAAAACCGGCAAGTTTGGTATTAACACTATCGCTTTTGTCAACTGCACTAAAAGCTTTTTCCCATTGGTCATCACTCCAGCGTTTAAATGGTGAGCCCTTCACCGGGGTATAAACCAAATTCTCGGATGCGATACCTGGTTTATAAACGGCCCTTTCAATAATGTAGCCTGTAATATTTGCCTTATTTAATAATTGCGGCGTAGTTGGAAAATATCTTAATACAACATTATCGGGATAGCCACGAGCCATCAGGGCCATGTGCATTTTACTGTCGGGCGATTGGGCCAGGCAATAAGTGCTTATTAGTGACAATTGAAGTATAAAAAATATATTTTTCATTTATTATAAATTAATTTCTCCACCAATTATGGTGTATGAGTCATTGCCGTTGCATGAACATTGCTGCTGGACGCTGTTACAGCTCCAACTGCCGCCGTGTTAGTTTTAAAATAAATATTCTTTACCTGCTTAACCGGATTATTGGTGTTTTTATGGTTTACCGCCTGCCAAACATTGTTGACTTTTTCCTGCAATACCCCGGTTATCTCAAACTTATAGCTGGTGTTGGCTTTAAGCGCATTGGCAGGATTAAACGCTCCGATACCGGCAAGAGCGGCCTGTTTGTATAGTTTTGCCCCCATGGAATCGTAAGTTCCCTCAGCCAGGTCAACATTGTTTGATATTGCCAGCGTGGCTACATGATTAGCTACTACGTTATTGTTTTGCGGCGTTACGTGGTTAGCAACGTTGCCGGTTGTTTGATGAATTGCAGTAGTATGTAAAGCAGCGTTATTACTTTGCGAAGTAGTGGCTGGCTGTGTGGTGCTGTTAGTGTTAAGCAAATTGGCATGTAAGGTAGACGTATTCGATGCTAACTGAGTGGTAGAGCTTACAGAATCCTTTGTCAACTTCACTGTATACAATGCCCTGAATGTTCGTACTTTAATTTGCCCTGATGCCTGTTGTTCCTGCAAGTCGAATGCCTCATTGGCCGGGTAATTCAGCAATACGGAAAAATTAGTTGTTCTTGATATGCCGGTGGTACCTGGTGTAATGATATTTTGAATTAAACTATAACTTAATGAATCGCTAACGTTTTGCTGGTTATATACATTTTGATTGATAGCAGGGTCAATCACTACTGGTGTACCTGCACATTGCGATCCGTTTTGAAAGTGCTTATGAAAAGCAACGCTATACCCGCCTATTGAAAAATCCCCGTCTAATTGCCCCTCAAAATAAGTAGGGTTAGGGAACTCGGCAGTAGCATAAGCGCTGGCGTTAACCGTTGCCAATATACCTGAATGTGAACCAGAGGCAGGTAAATTATAATCATACCCAAGTGTGGCCCCGGCGTAAACCGCCATGCTCGCTTTGGCCCGCCAGCCATCGCCCAAACCTACGCAGCCAGAGTATTGCAAAAATGATGCATCTACTTCGCCGCCCGCAGCAATGCTGTAGTTAATATTAAGGTATCTATACGGACATTTATCGCATAATTGCCAATGGACAATGTTCCAGCTATCAGCATTGTAGTAATTTAACCCGATGCCAAATGCAAACCCTTTTGCCGATTTGTAGCTTCCCTCGCCTGTAGCATTATCGTTAAACGATGGCAGGGAATGGCCAATGCTTGCAAAGCCACTGCGGGTTTCCTGCATAAACCCTTGTGGTATTTCAATATCATTGCCAAACATCAGGTACGAGTTAATGGCTACATTAAATAGTTTTACTTTATTTGGTACGGATGGCGTACCACTCATAAAGAACCATTTATTATTCAGCCCGTCAATATGCAGCTTGGTTTGTATACCGGGAGCATCTGTAGATATGGGGTTCCGGTTTATAAGAACAGTGGATGACATATCAAACAGTTTAGCCGGGAAGTTATAGGCTACAGTAATAGATCCGTTGGCAAACGCATCAGCTTCGTGCCCAATTTTGGCACCGCAATTAAACAGACCGTCAAACTGTATAAAGTTCATGCCGCCGCTGGTATTAAACTGTGCCGAAAGTGCTACGCTGCCATTAAAGGTTTCTTCCTTAGGCGTGGTGGCAATAATAGCTTTTGCTTTAAAGCCCATGCTAACGGTAGCGTCGGGTGTAAAAACCGCGCCGCCAAATGTGCTTGCCGCAGCTTGTGTTGGATTAAATACAGCAGGCACTGTCATATTCATCCGGCTGTAAACCCCGGCGCCAAAGCCCCTGAAAGCTACCCCTGTTAAAAATATAATACCGGGTGGGGGCAGGTTAACCTGTGCCTCAACCATCCAGTATTTAAACCCGGGACCTGTGTTATTGGGGATATATTTGGTGTTGCCAAATACAGCGCCTGCCTGTATGGCTAATTCAAGCGTGGTAAACTTTGCTGTCAGGTCGCCCCTGAACCCGTTGCCGTAAACTGGGTCGTGCTTATAAAAATCAACACTACCTTTAATTGACACCGCAGGCATATGCGAATCAATATGTATGCTTTCAACCTGTACGCCCAGGTATTTGGGTTTTAACTGGGTTAAAAAGCCATAATCGGCTTTTACACTGCTTATCGCCCCATTAACAGAGTTGGCGCCGCCGTTTGCAAGTTGAGATTGCGATGTAAGTACATTTAAATTAGCGATAGAGCCTGAGGTTGATGTACTGGCAGGCGGCGTATATTTAGAAGATTCGATAGCACCGGTTAATGCAATTTTGGTATCGCCGCTGATGCTTATATTAGAGTTTTCGCTGCCGATGTTTATTTTGGCTACCAGCTCAACACCCCCTTTAAACAGGTATTGTTTTTCTGTACCTGTACCAATGGGTTCTATTTTTGGATGCACATCAGTAATGGTAAATGCGAAACCGGATAGTTTTTTTTGCGGGCTGGCAAATGACCAATGCCCCGGATCAAATGAGAATGATTCCTGGGCATTTTTATCATAGGTCATACCCAAATGCTCAAAATTACAGGAGAGGTCAAGGTCCAAAGGTAAAATACTGCCTGGGTCAAGTATCTTGCCTGCCGGGTAATACAATTTTCCGTCAAGGCTAACACTTAATTGTATGTTTCTGACATTGGTATTTGATTTTGAAAGCGTAAGGCTAAGGGATGATGTTTGGTCTATCTGTATTTTACCATCGCCTAAAAATTTGGAAGTGATATCCTGCGCAGGGTGCAGCGCGAATGTTAAGGACGATGCATTGCCTGTTGATGAATTTGACGGCACAAACAATGCCGAATAATTAATACCACTGGTATTATCATCAGAGGAACTTAAAGGCAACGTGATTTTTCCGGACATGGATGCCTCGGTCAGCGAACTGTTTGCCAGACTTATTTTAACCGTATCAATACTTGCACCCAGGTTGCCTATATTGGCTTTAGGATAATTTAATACATTGTAGGCATTGACATTACCACTGATACCGTATTTATCAATAATTAAATTCTCTGCCTCTACCTGCACAGCTTTGGTAGTATCTGCATAGCTTCTTAGCTGATCGGGCAGGGTGAATTTAAAGTTCTTGAGGTAAAACCCGGTAAACATTGTATTATTATTTCCGCTATAACCGTCAGGAAACACCATTCCGTTAACATTACTTATAGAAGAGTGATCGTAAGCAATAATTCCCGCGTCTATCCCAAGTCCATTGGTATGCGGAACGATGCAGGCCGGCAAGGTGCCCTGTATTATAAAATCATCCCACTGCGAAATAGATAGCTGGAAATTCATATCAACATTTGTTTTTGCCGGGTCAACGGGTACCAGCCATTCTTTGGGCAATTGTATGTTGGCATCCAGGTTATATGTCCAAAAGGTGTTGCTTGCCGGGCTAAATACAATACCGTTGCCTATATGCCCGGTGCCTTCTATATTAAAAGTGAGCTTTAAATTTTCTGTTCCGGCATTTGCATAGGTAAAGGCTAGTGGTTGTGCCAGCTTAACAGAGCCGGTAATGCCGCTTAGCCCCGCATTGGTAAATTCAATGCCGCTACCGCGCAGGGCCACGGCATCTGTGCCGCTAAAGCCGCCATCCTTAAATATGCCTTTTGTATTTAGCGATGCTATTACTTCAAACTCGGCATAATCAGGCTTAAATATCATTTCGGTAAACCCTATGGCGGTAGTGGTATCCCCGCCTTTAAAATACCCCAGGGGCATATTAATGGGGTTTACCGCCAGCGTTGAGTTTACCTGGTTTGTTGCCCCAACCAATGGCTTTAATAATTTATTCACTTTGATCTCGCCGCTTATCTGTTTTATCCCATTAACCGTCCACGCGCCGGCGCCGGTATTATTTAGTACGTTAACGGCCCACTGTGTAGGATAATGCTGGTTGGGATCGGTATTGGTATATACCGCGCCTGCACATAGGTTATTATCGCCGTTAATTTTTATATCCTTAAACTTAACATTAAGCAGGCCCAGCCATTTAACATAAACGGTTCCTGTACCGGTTAATGCTGTGTTGGTTCCTGTGGGTACGGCAGTAAGTTTTAATTTAAAATCGTTTGATAGGCCTATCTCGTCTCCGGTTGTAAAAGCCTTGGTTGATACGGTGGCACACCCCAACCCTGCAGAATTTGTATTGGCCGGCGGTACGCTAAATTCGTTCATTCCGCTGGTTCCGTTATTAGTGCCTATTGGCTGCCCCTGTGCGTTTAATGCCTGAACGGTCCATACAAAATCACATAAATAAGGCGGCTGGCACGAGCCCGATACCAGGTTGGTAACAATATTTTGTGTAACACTATTAACATCTTTTGTAACGAGCGGAGTGTTCAACGTTTTTGCCTGGGTGCCGGTTTGACCCAATAATAATTGCCATATTTTTAACCGGTACGTTACTATACCCGCTGGTGGTGGTGTAACCGGCGTCCAATGGAACGTGATAGGCTGAGTTATAGTTGTAGTGGTAAACACAGTCGCGTCGGCCGGTAAAACAGCTGTTGGCGGTTGGTAGGTCTGAGTACTGTTTATAGTGAAGCCCTTTGTTTTTTCATCGCTTACTGCAATCATTTTACTGGCAGTATAGCTGTAAGCAAAAAATTGTACGCTTATTTCATAATTGCCGGGTGCGAGGGTACATGATTGCCCTAAATAAGCGGTAGCACCCGTGCCGCTCCATACTTTAGTAATAGTATTAAAATTTGATGGCAGCGCCGTAGTGCTGGTATAGGTGCCACAAACTTTGGTGCCGTCTTTTTTAATAGTTACCAATAACTTACTTGCCTCTACACTGGCATCCACGTGCCCGTTAACTACGTGAGTAGAAGCCGTGATCACCAATAGCGAATTGCCATTTCCCCAATTGGCCGTATTTGCATCAGGAATAAAGGGTAATGTAATATTAATACCTGTTATAAGATTGTTTTGTGCAAAAGCCTGCACAGAAAGCGCAATAAATATAATTGTGATTAATTTCTTCATCGCCTAAATTGCTTAAGGATTGGTTTTATTAGCAATAAATGAAGCTGTTTAATAAGTATTGATTGCTAATAAAATTTATTAAAGATAATATAAGTTAGTGA
>DHIR01000236.1:4623-9829 GCA_002403905.1 Mucilaginibacter sp. UBA4741 | reverse complement strand
GGCAAAAATACGCTCGTTACGTGCGCCAGAGCCTTACAAAGGTAAAGGTATCAAGTTTGTTGGCGAAGTATTGAGAAGAAAAGCAGGTAAATCAGCATCTAAAAAATAATCGTCATGGCAGCTAGAGCGAAATTATCAAGAAGAGAAAGAATAAAGATGGGAATCAGGAAGCGCCTTTCAGGTTCTTCAGCCCGTCCTCGTTTGTCAGTGTACAGAAGCAATAAAGGTATTTATGCGCAGATCATTGACGATGTAACAGGAAAAACTATTGTATCAGCATCATCTTTATCAAAAGAGTTTACTGCTGATGGTACCAAGTCGGATCAATCAATAGCGGTAGGCAAATTAGTTGCCGAGAAAGCAATTGCTGCCGGTATTAAAGATGTGGTTTTTGACAGGAACGGATACTTGTATCACGGTCGTGTTAAATCACTGGCCGAAGGTGCACGTGAAGGTGGGTTAAACTTTTAATCGAAAAGAGAAATGTCAACAATCAACATAAAAAGAGTAAAAACAAGCGAGATCGAATTAAAAGATCGTTTGGTAAGCATACAGCGTGTAGCCAAAGTAACTAAAGGTGGCCGTACATTCAGTTTCTCAGCTATCGTAGTGGTAGGTGATGAAAACGGAGTTGTAGGTTACGGTTTAGGTAAAGCAAAAGAGGTTACAGAAGCTATTGCAAAAGGTATTGATGATGCTAAAAAGAACTTGGTAAAAGTTCCAATTATCAACAACACTATACCTCATGAGCAAATAGGTAAATTCTCAGGTGGCTTTGTATTCCTTAAGCCTGCTGCAAACGGTACCGGTGTAATAGCTGGTGGTGCGATGCGTGCGGTATTAGAGTCTGCAGGTGTACATAATGTACTTGCAAAATCAAAAGGATCATCAAACCCGCACAACGTGGTTAAAGCAACCGTATCTGCATTGTCACAATTACGTGATGCACATACAGTAGCTCAACAACGTGGAATTAGTTTAGGTAAAGTTTTTAACGGATAATTATCATGGCGAAGATCAAAATTACCCAGATTAAGAGCGTGATCGATAGGACCGAGCGCCAAAAAAGAACAGTGCAAGCACTGGGCTTGAAGAAAATTAACCACAGTGTGGAAGTTGAAGCCAACGCGGCTATTATAGGTATGATTAGAAAAGTTAATCACCTGGTAGCTGTAGAAAATATTTAATATCATGAATTTAAGTAATCTAAAACCTGCAGAAGGTTCAACTAAAAACAGAAAAAGAATTGGTCGTGGTACAGGTTCTGGCCGTGGTGGTACATCAACCCGTGGTCATAAAGGTGCCGGGTCACGTTCTGGTACAAGCACTAAAATAGGTTTTGAAGGTGGTCAAATGCCTTTACAGCGTCGCGTTCCTAAAGTAGGATTTAAAAATCCTAACCGCGTAGAGTACGTTGGTGTTAACCTTGATGTGTTGCAAGAACTAACCGAAAAATTTACACTTTCAACAATAGACTTTGCTACTTTAAGAGCGCATGGTTTAGCGTCAAAAAACGACTTGGTTAAAATCCTTGGCCGTGGCGAGTTGAAAGCCAAATTAGAAGTTACTGCACATGCATTTACAGCTACTGCCCAAAAAGCTATTGAAGCGGCCGGTGGTACTATAGTTAAGCTATAAAACTATAAACTTTCAAATGAAGAAGTTTTTCACCACAATATCCAATATCTGGAAAATTGAAGACCTAAGAGTGCGTATAATTAACACACTCTTATTTCTTTTAATATATCGTGTAGGTTCTTTCGTCCGTTTGCCGGGAGTTAGTGATGCAATTGCATCAAAAGGTAAGGCAGAGGGATTGGTAGGATTACTAAATATGTTTGCAGGAGGTTCGTTTTCACGGGTCTCTATTTTTGCATTAGGTGTTATGCCTTATATCTCTGCATCCATTGTTATGCAGTTATTAGGTATAGCGGTGCCTTATTTTGCTAAAATGCAAAAAGAGGGCGAAAGCGGACGTAACAAAATTAACCAGTGGACACGCTATTTAACCATAGCTATTACCTGTTTACAGGCAGCGGCTTACCTGCGTTCGCAAGTAACGGCTGATGAATTACTTATTGCAAACCCGTTATTTACTATAATGAACACCTTTGTGTTAACAGCAGGTACATTATTTGTAATGTGGTTGGGCGAGAAAATTACAGATAAAGGTATAGGTAACGGTATATCATTGATCATCATGGTGGGTATTATTGCCCAGTTACCTGGTGCTTTTGTTGCCGAGTTTCAAAACCGTACAAGCGGCAGTGGTGGCTTAATTACATTTATTGTTGAGCTTGTTGCTTTACTGGGTGTGGTTATGTTTACCATACTAATTGTACAAGGCACCCGAAAGATTGCGGTACAGTATGCCAAACGTATTGTAGGTAATAAACAATATGGTGGTGTACGTCAGTATATTCCTTTAAAGGTAACAGCCGCGGGTGTTATGCCAATTATATTTGCGCAGGCATTAATGTTTATACCGGCAACTTTGGCATCGTTTTTTCCAACGGCTGCGTCAAACAGTATATTAATAGCATTGTCAAATTATAATTCGTGGGTACACAATTTATTGTTTGCAATACTAATTATAGTGTTCACTTATTTTTACACAGCTATTACGGTTAACCCGAAACAAATGGCTGAGGATATGAAACGTAACAATGGTTTTATACCAGGTGTTAAACCGGGTGAAGCGACAACTAATTATATTGATGATATTATTTCAAAGATCACTTTACCGGGATCTATATTTTTAGCCATTATTGCTATTATACCAGCATTTGCTAGCATGGTAGGTGTTAATACATTATTCTCAAGATTTTTTGGTGGTACTTCACTGATCATCCTTGTGGGTGTTGTTTTGGATACTTTACAGCAGATAGAAAGCCACCTGTTAATGCGCCATTATGATGGCTTAATGAAAACAGGCAGGATCACTGGCCGTACATCAATACCTGCTGCCGCCGGAACAACGCCGACAGCAATTTAATAAAGAATGTCAAAAATCTATTATAAGTCTGCCGAAGAGATAGAGCTGATTAGAGAAAGCGCCATGTTAGTGGCAAAAACTCATGGTGAGGTAGCGAAAGTTATCGCGCCGGGGATAAAGACTATAGAATTAGACAAACTTGCAGAAACCTTTATACGTGACAATGGCGGGATCCCCGCCTTTTTAAACTACGGAGGTTTTCCATACTCACTTTGCATTTCCTTAAATGACCAGGTGGTACACGGTTTCCCGGGTAATCATGTTTTAAAAGACGGTGACCTGGTATCGGTTGACTGTGGTGTTATACTAAACAAATACTACGGCGACTCGGCCTTTACTTTTGCCATTGGCGAAGTAAGTGATGAGGTAAAAAAGCTAATGCGTGTAACACGCGAGTGTTTAAACCTTGGGATTGAGAAAGCTGTTGTTGGTAACCGTATTGGCGATATAGGCTACGCGGTACAAGAACATGCAGAGAAGAACGGCTTCGGCGTAGTGAAAGAGTTGGTTGGACATGGTGTTGGATTAAAGCTGCACGAAAAACCCGAAGTACCTAATTACGGCAGACGCGGATCAGGCATAAAATTAGAGGAAGGAATGGTGATTGCCATCGAGCCGATGATAAACGCAGGTCGTGCCGGAGTGAAGTTTTGGGATGATGGGTGGACCGTATCAACAGTTGATAAGAAAGCATCTGCCCATTATGAGCATACAGTAGCTATAAAAAAGGGGAAAGCAGACATATTATCATCATTTGAGTATGTTGATAATGTTTTGAAAGAAAAAAATAATTAATTAAAAATATTTTATTAATTTTGCGTCCCGATTTAGGGCGTTATAATCAAGTAATAATCAGTAAAATATGGCAAAACAATCTTCGATTGAACAAGATGGCACAATCCGGGAAGCGTTATCAAACGCAATGTTCAGGGTTGAGTTGGAAAATGGTCACGAGATTATAGCGCACATATCAGGTAAAATGCGCATGCATTATATCAAGATATTACCTGGCGATAGGGTGAAATTGGAAATGAGTCCTTACGATCTATCAAAGGGAAGAATAACATACAGATATAAATAATAAATAGAGATGAAAGTTAGAGCATCCATTAAAAAACGCAGTGTTGATTGCAAGATCATCCGCCGCAACGGGAAACTTTATGTGATAAACAAAAAGAATCCTAAGTTCAAACAGCGTCAGGGATAATTAAAGAAATTGTAATGATCCGTACAACGGTGGCCCGCCGTTCGGTCTTACTTAAAAACAAAAAACAAATATGGCAAGGATTTCAGGTATTGATTTACCAAAAAATAAAAGAGGAGAGATAGGGTTAACCTACATCTACGGAATAGGCCGCTCAAAGTCTCAAGCAATTTTGACTAAAGCTGGTATTGATTTCAATATTAAAGTACAAGACTGGAATGATGACCAGTTAGCTTTGATTCGTGGTATTATTAACGACGAAATTAAAGTTGAAGGTGCTTTACGTTCTGAAGTACAATTAAACATTAAACGTTTAATGGATATAGGTTGCTACCGTGGTACCCGTCACCGTAAAGGTTTACCTCTACGTGGCCAACGCACCAAAAACAACTCACGTACCCGTAAAGGAAAACGTAAAACAGTTGCTAACAAAAAGAAAGCTACTAAATAGAGATTAGTGATTGGAGATTAGAGGTTACTTAATAGCCGCTTAATTAAAGATCATTAGGAATAATAAAATTAAAACGATAGGTGGGTCCGGGTTAGTCAATAATCCAGTAATTCATTAAATCAATAATTAAAAAACAAAAATGGCTAAAAGTAAAAAAGTTACCAAAAAGCGCGTTGTAATTGTTGAAGCTATAGGCGAGGCACACATCAACGCAACTTTTAACAATATCATTATCACCCTTACCAACAAAAGCGGACAAGCTGTATCATGGTCGTCTGCCGGTAAAATGGGTTTTAAAGGTTCTAAAAAGAATACTCCTTATGCTGCCGGTCAGGCTGCTGCCGATTGCGGTAAAGCTGCTTATGATTTAGGTTTGCGTAAAGTAGAGGTATTTGTTAAAGGCCCGGGTTCTGGTCGTGAGTCGGCTATCCGTACTTTGCAAACTACCGGTATTGAGGTAACTACCATAAAAGATATCACACCGCTTCCGCACAACGGATGTCGTCCTTCAAAAAGAAGAAGAGTTTAATTAACATATTTTTTAAAGCTAAGATTC
>DHIR01000236.1:0-4398 GCA_002403905.1 Mucilaginibacter sp. UBA4741 | reverse complement strand
TATCACACCGCTTCCGCACAACGGATGTCGTCCTTCAAAAAGAAGAAGAGTTTAATTAACAGATTTTTTAAAGCTAAGATTCGGCAGCTACAGGCTGCATGATACTTTAAAACAAACAAACAATGGCAAGATATACAGGCCCCAAATCAAAAATTGCGCGTAGGTTCCGCGAGCCGATCTTCGGTCCGGATAAAGCGTTAGAAAGAAAAAACTACCCACCCGGAATGCATGGCGCTTCTAAAAGAAGAGGAAAGCAATCAGAGTACGCGGTACAATTAATGGAGAAACAAAAAGTTAAATACACTTATGGTGTATTAGAGCGTCAGTTCGAAAATTTGTTTCACCGTGCTTCAGCTAAAGAAGGCATCACCGGCGAAAACTTATTGAAATTTTTAGAGGCTCGTTTAGACAATGCAGTATACCGTTTAGGTATCGCTCCTACACGTTCAGGCGCTCGTCAATTAGTTGGCCACAAACATATTACTGTTAACGGCGAAGTAGTAAACATTGCTTCTTACCATGTAAAAGCTGGTGACGTTATCGCGGTTCGTGAAAAATCTAAAACTTTAGAAGCTATAACAACTTCGGTTGCTGGCCACAGAGTAAACAAATATAGTTGGTTATCATGGGACCCTAGCGCTTTAAGCGGTACGTTCCTTAACTATCCAAACCGTGACGAGATTCCTGAGAACATCAAGGAAAATCTGATCGTCGAGTTATACTCAAAATAATAACGATACTAAGACACATTATGGTTGGCATATTCTGCCAATCATTTTTGTGGTTTAAATCAATCCAATTAAGTAAACAATAAATAAAGGATATAAATGGCAATATTAGCATTTCAGAAACCAGACAAGGTTATCATGCAAAAGTCTACTGATTTTGAGGGAACGTTTGAATTTCGTCCGTTAGAACCAGGCTTTGGTATAACCATTGGTAATGCGCTACGTCGTATATTACTTTCATCGCTTGAAGGTTATGCAATTACTTCTGTACGTTTCTCAGGCGTAATGCATGAGTTTTCAACTATAAAAGGAGTTGTTGAAGACGTTACCGAGATCATATTAAACTTAAAACAAGTTAGGTTTAAAAAGACAGGTGAGTCTGGCGACAGTGAAAAAGTTTTCGTGATCATTAACGGTCAGGATACTTTTAATGCTGGTGATATAACTAAGTTCTCAAATAACTTTACAGTTTTAAATCCTGATTTAGTTATCTGTAACATGGATTCATCAGTAACGCTTGAAATTGAATTCACGATCAACAAAGGCCGTGGTTACGTTGCAAGCGAAGAAAATAAAAATCCGGATGCGAACGTAGGTGTAATAGCTATCGATTCTATTTACACCCCGATCAAAAACGTAAAATACACTATTGAAAACTATCGTGTAGAGCAAAAAACCGATTACGAGAAATTAGTATTGGATATTGCTACAGATGGTTCTATTCATCCTGAAGACGCGTTAAAAGAAGCTGCTAAGATCCTGATCCAGCACTTTATGTTGTTTAGCGATGAGAACATGATGTTAGAGGCGCAAGCTAAAGAAGAAACTAAAGAAGTTGACGAGGAAATTTTACACATGCGTAAAATCCTTAAAACTGAATTAGTTGATCTTGATCTTTCAGTACGTGCATTAAACTGCTTAAAAGCAGCTGATATCCGCAGCCTGGCTGACCTGGTATCTTATGACGTTGCAGACATGTTGAAATTCAGAAACTTTGGTAAAAAATCATTGACTGAAATTCAGGACCTGGTTAAATCAAAAGGTTTATCTTTCGGCATGAACTTGTCGAAGTTTAAATTAGACGAAGAATAATTTATTGAAAAGAGGTTAGAGATTAGTTGAATAGTCTTTAACCTCTTTTTATTTTTACAATAGGTTTGAGAGGTGCTAGTGACTAATCTCAAATCACTAATTAACTAATCACTAGTAACGCGTAATTCCGCGGGCTTGACTGAAAAGCCGCCCAACGGTATGCACGTGCCACAAAACACAAAACAATGAGACACGGTAAAAAACACAACCATTTAGGCCGCACCACCAGTCACCGCAAGGCGATGCTGAGTAACATGGCTACTTCGCTTATTTTACACAAGCGTATCACAACTACATTAGCTAAAGCAAAAGCTTTACGCGTTTATGTAGAACCAATACTAACAAAAGGTAAAGACGATACTACACACTCACGTCGTACTGTATTTAGCTACCTGCAAGACAAAGACGCAACAACTATCCTTTTCCGCGAAATTGCCGAAAAAATTGCTAACCGCCCGGGTGGTTACACCAGGATTGTTAAATTAGAAAATCGTTTAGGCGATAACGCTGAAATGGCAATCATCGAGTTAGTTGATTATAACACAGTTTACGGTACAGACGCAGCACAAGCCGCTAAGAAATCAACACGTCGTCGTGGTGGTTCTGGTAAAGCAAAAGCTGACGCACCAGTTGTAGCAGCAGCACCAGCTGAAGAATTAGCAGTTGCAGAAGCACCTGTTGAGGACATAGCAGTTGCAGAAGCACCAGTTGCTGAGGCCGAAGTTGAAGCACCGGTAGCAGAAGAAGCAGCACCAGCTGTTGAAGAAGCTCCTGAAGCACCAGCTGCTGACGAAGAAAACGCAGAAAAGGGCGAATAATTAGTTTCCCTTTTATAATATTAAAAACGCCCTGCTCATTTGAGTAGGGCGTTTTTGTACTATATATAAAAGTGCTGCTTAATTTTGAGGGTGTAATATTATTTATAATGTCCCTTTAAAGAATAAATATTTATAAATTCATTTTCAACGTCATAAATAACGCGATGCTCTTTGTCAATCCTTCTCGACCATTTGCCAGTATATTCGTGTTTTAATGGCTCTGGTTTGCCAATGCCGGTAAATGGCGTTTCTTTTATTGAGATAAGCAGCTTTTCGATCTTTTTTACAACACTAGTCTGGCCGCTTTTAAGAAAAAATTTGATATCTTCTTTTGCTGTATCGGTTAGCCTAAGTTCCATATATCGGCCGGTTCTATTTTGCTTGTCCTTCCTGCTTTAATATCATCCTCACTTTTTTTCATTTTAGCTGAAAATTCAGCGCTATATAGACTGTCTTCACTCTTTCCGGTAATGAAGTCAACTTTAAGTGCTTTCATAATTGCTTTTAAAGCAGTTAACTGCTCTTTGCTTTTAGGTTGTACAATTAATGTTTCCATAATACAAATTTAAGGTTTTTCGAATAGAAATTATTAATTTTAAATAATGCAAGATAGTAGCTTTCAAAGCAGGCTTTAATAAAATTATGATAAAGCGCGGTATGGCTCCGGTACACCCGGGAATGATATTAAAAGGACTTTACCTGGAGCCCATGGAAATAACTATTACCCAAGCGGCCAGTAAATTGGGCGTGGCTCGTAAAACATTATCGCAATTAGTTAATGGCCATATGGGTGTGAGCGCAGAGATGGCTATCCGTTTATCAAAGGCATTAAGCACTACGCCACAATTATGGATGAATATGCAGCAGGGATATGATTTATGGGTTGCTGAAAAGAAATCGGAGAGTATTCATGTAGTGCCTTTTGCTATTGCATCGTGAGTAAAAAACAGCACCTTCCCGTAGATGTTGAAATTGATGAAGACAGTATTTACATCGTTTCCTGCCCTACGTTTAAAGCATGTCATGCTGCTGGGAAAACCATTGACGAGGCGTTATTTGAGTTAAGCGTAGTTGTTGAAATGTGCCTTGAAGAGTAATTCCTTTATTTTACAAGAGGTTTGATAAAATTTTCCTCAATAAATTCCTCAATTACTTTCTCAATTACATCGAACTCAAGATATGAGATTAATAATAAAGGAATTTCTTTTGTTTTAGCATACACAGCTTTAATCTCATCTCGCTTTTTAACGCTTTCTATTCGGATATCTTTCCCGCCAAAATTAACCTCTTTGTAATGCTGTTCCCCTTGATATTCTACTAGGCCAATTTTATTATTAATGAATATAGCAAAATCAAAAGGGAGCTGTCTTTTATCAATGCAATCACCAAAAGTGTATTGTTCTTCAAACAAAATATTCATACTTTTTAAATACGTCTGAATTTTTAGTTCTCCCCTTGAAATTCTGCAATTACGACAACCTTGTCCTTGTAGGTGATTACTTGGGACTTGTTTAAACTCGCCATGAAAAGGACAAATAATACTTACTCTTGTTTGTCCGTTAACGTAGCTTACTTCGTTGTAATCGTATCGATCGCCGTGAATCTGCCTTGCTTTTTCAATAAATCTTTCTGTCGTCAAATGTTCAAAACCGGAACACAATGGGCAACCTTGTCCTTGTAAGTGATTATTTGGTACTTGTTCAGGGCAGACGCATTAAAATTTGAGTAATCCGATCATATAATCTTGATCCCAGCCGGCT
>DHIR01000128.1:16980-23809 GCA_002403905.1 Mucilaginibacter sp. UBA4741 | reverse complement strand
GCTGCGCGGAAAGAGGGTTATTTATTTTTGCACAATAGATTTGACAACTTTTAAAAAGTTGTCAAATCTTAAATTAGGTCCAACCCTCTTTATCGCTTGCGAAAGAGGGGGTGATCGAGCGTAGCGATGATCGGGTGAGTAACCGCCACCCTAAACAGTAAAACCCCGCCAAAGCGAGGTTTTACTGTTACTTAAAGACTTGTGATAGGCCTTATGAGTTATTAAAATGGCAGATCGTCATCCTCCGGAGCAGAGCTGATATCAGCTGGAGCGGCGTAAGCCGGAGCTGCTGCTGCACTGCCTGCACCACTTAATACGTTTATCTTCCATAATTGCATAGAGTTAAAATAACTCTTTTTTCCGGTCTTGTCAGTCCATGGGCGACCTCTTAGATTAAAGAAAACTTCAACATCATCGCCAACTTTTACATTGTCTAATAAGTTGCAGCGGTCTTGTATAGCTTCAAACTTCAAGTACTCCGGGTATTGCGGGTTCTCTACATATTCAACTATAACTTCTCTTTTTTTCAGTGCCTCAGTAACCTGCGCAGTCGGGAACACTTCGTGTATCTTACCCTTAATTTCCATAATTTATAAAACTTAAAAATGTAAAGTTAACAGATATGCAATGAAATTGGTATGCAGGTCAGCGTTAAATACAAACAAGTTTTCCACACTTTAATGTTTTCAATCTGCCTAATTCTTGCTGTATCCCTGCGTTTTGAGCCGGGTAAGCAAGGCAGACAATTCCTTAACTTTTGCCGGGTTTTGCTGATATAAATTATTTTGCTCAAGCGGATCTGCCTTTAAATTATATAGCTGTCCTAATGGACCACCCGGCGTAGGTTTTATAGTCGCCGGTTCGGTAAAGCCGCCCGAGCCTAAGCCATCGATAAACTTCCAGTCGCCTTGTTTTACCGCCAGCACGCCGTGTGAAGAGATATAGATGATCTGGTCGCGGGCCGGGCCTGTTGAATGTTCATTTATCACTTTATAAAAACTAAAACTATCCTCGCCATATTTTTCTTTGATGGATTGCCCGGTCATTTCAGAAAAGGTAGCAATCAGATCAACCAAGCTAACGGTATGCGGGTAAACAGATTTTTCCTTTATCCTATCAGGCCATTGAATAATTAAGGGGATGTGGTGACCGCCATCCCATATATCACCTTTTTGCCCACGCTTGCTATAATTGCTTTCGTGCGCATAGGATTTAATATCATCATCAGCCCAGGGCGCGCCATTATCACTCGAGAAAATCACGATGGTGTTTTTATCAATATTCAATTGTTTTAAGGTTGCATTAACCCGCGCTACGTAGCTATCTATCTGCGAAATAAAATCGCCATAAGTACCCATAGGGCTTTTACCTTTAAAGTTTTTGTTAGGCATCCACGGGGTATGCGGACCGGTTAACGCCAGGTAAAGCATGAATGGTTTTTGGCTGTTTTTTGTAGCCTGATCTTTTATAAATGATATTCCCTGGTCAACTATCGTATCTAAGCAGTTCTCCATTTTAAATGACCGGGACATTTCGCCATTGCGCCACCAAACGCCGCGCTCCCAGTAAACATCATTTTCGTTAGTATATTTTCTGTCCCACACTTCGGTTGTGGTGGTCAGTTTTTTTGGATAGGCATCGGCAGTTAGCATTACATCAGGATCGGTAACCTTATTATTCTTTACAAAAACATAAGGCGGCATGTCTAACGATGCGGGTAATATATAGGAGTAATCAAACCCCAACGATGATGGCCCACCGCTAACGTTTTGGGCAAAATCTGTATTGGTCGATGTTTTGTTTTTTTGCTCGGGGATCTGTGGCTTGGTATTATCTTTCAATTTCCAGTCGAGGCCCAGGTGCCATTTACCGATACAAGCGGTTGTGTAGCCGGCCCTTTGCATTAATGTGCCAATGGTTTCGCGGCCCTGCTCAATTAATGGCGGCAGGTAACCCAAAAACTCACGATGCTGGGGCAGCCTAAAATAGTACCGTCCGGTAATTAAACCGTATCGCGATGGTGTACATACCGCCCCGCCCGAATGTGCATCAGTAAACACTATACTTTTTTGCGCCATGGCGTCAATATTGGGTGTTTTGGTTTTGGCATTGGGGTTGTTTAAAGATACATCGCCATAACCCATATCGTCTGCTAAAATGATGACCACGTTGGGGTGGTTTGCTTTTTTTACCTGCGCTTTTACTAACGATGAGGATAATAACAGGCAGATAGACAACAGGAAATTAAAGCGTTTGGTAAGCATGGCGTTAATAATTGGTTATACAATATTAATAAAATGATCGGTCTTGTAATTAATAGCTGCACCTATTTACTTTTATAAGTATTTTTGGATACCTGCCAAAACCGACGATCTATAAATGAGAGACCAACCGAATAAACAACATACTATAATAAGGGCATTGATCGCATTAAGCATAATAGCCGTAGCTGGCCTATTCTCTTTTAAGAAGTCGGTAACAGATACCGACAAGCCCAACATCATATTTTTATTAACGGATGATCAGCGTTATGATGCATTAGGTGCCATGGGCAATACCATTATTAAAACGCCAAATATGGATAAGCTGGCAAAAGCCGGTATATTGTTTAAAAACGCTTATGTCACCACCTCTATTTGTTGCGTAAGCAGGGCGAGTATATTGACGGGGCAATACCAGTCGCGCCATAACATCAATGATTTTACCACTAATTTATCTGCCGAAGCAATAGCAAAAACCTACCCGGTGTTATTAAAAAACGCGGGTTATAAATTGGGTTTTATAGGTAAGTTTGGCGTAGGCACCAAACCGCCCGAATCTATTTATGATTTTTGGGTTAATACCGAAGCCGGCGCAAAAACACAGCCCGATTATATCACCATCGGTAAAAATGGCAAACCGATACATGATACCGATACCATCGGCCATGCTATACAGGGATTTTTAGATGAGGTTGGCAACAAGGGGCCGTTTTGTCTTTCTGTAAGTTTTAAAGCACCGCATGAGCAGGATGGTAATCCACCTAAATACGTTATACAGCCGCGTTATAAAGATCTTTATAATGATGTAACTATACCTACCCCATTAACCGCCGACCCAAAATACTGGAACCAATTCCCTGATTTTTTCAGGACCGATGCCAACTTTGGCCGTCAGCGCTGGCATGGGCTTTTCGGCACGCCCGAGCTGTTCCAGGAGAATGTTAAAAACTATTACCGCTTGATTACCGGCGTTGATGATGTGGTTGGCGATATGGTAGCCAAGCTGGAGAAATTAGGCATCACCAAAAAGACGATCATTATTGAAATGGGCGATAACGGTATGTTTTTAGGCGAACACGGCATGGAAGGTAAGTGGTATGGTTATGAAGAATCGATCCGCGTACCACTGTTTATTTACGACCCAACATCGCCCGAAAAAATTAAACATTATACCGCGCAGCAAATCGCTTTAAATATTGATATAGCACCAACCATTTTGGCTATGGCCCATGTAGCCGCGCCTGCGGGAATGCAGGGCGTTAATTTGTTGGATGTATTAACTAAGAAGGTTCCGGAAAGAGAAGATTTTATCTACCAATACTATTTTTTAGGTGGACGTAATCTGCCTAAAGAAGAAGGGCTGGTAACCAAACGGTTTAAGTACATGAACTATATTGAGCATAATTACGAGGAACTGTTCGATATAAAAAACGACCCGCATGAAACCACCAACCTGGCGGATGATCCAAAATATAAAGCCAAATTAACCGAACTACAGCAGCAATTTAAGGAAAAGAAAAAGGCCATTTTTTGATTGTTAAACAGGGCCATTGATAAGCCCCGACGTATTTGTTTTTTATCCGTACTTTTGCAGCAATGTCAGTTTTCACCACCGAAAGTAAAATAATCATAACCTGCAACAAAAGGCTATCGCCTTATCTGCAGCAGGAAGTAGAAGAATTAGGGTACACCCCAACACGCGTATTCCAAACCGGCGTTGAGCTGGTGGGTACCGTTACCGATACCATAGCTTTAAATTTAAACCTGCGTTGCGCCAGCCAGATACTATATTTAATAAAAGGCTTTACCGCTGCCGACCCGCAGGAATTATATGATGGATTAGTACAAATTGAGTGGGAAAATCTGATAGATTTTTCGGGCTATTTCTCGGTAACATCAAACGTTAATAATGAGCATATATTAACGCCGTTGTTTGCCAACGTTAAGGTTAAGGACGCGATTGTTGATAGGATTAAATCAATAAAAGGCATACGCCCAAACTCTGGTGCCGAAGGCAATAAAACAGTTGTACACTTGTACTGGCAAGATGATAGCGCCGAAATATTCTTAGATACATCTGGCGAAACTTTAGCTAAACACAGCTACCGTAAAATACCGGGCAAAGCGCCTATGTTGGAAGCTTTGGCTACATCAACCATAATGGCTACCCATTGGGATAGAAACAGCACGTTTATTAACCCTATGTGTGGTTCGGGCACGCTGGCTATTGAGGCAGCTCTATTAGCTACTGATAAACATCCGGGCTTGTTTCGTATGAATTATGGGTTTATGCATATTATGGGTTATGACGAGCAGGTGTTTTTTGTGGAACGCCGGGCGCTGAAAGATAAATCGAAGAAAAGTATAAGCTTTAAAATTATAGCTACTGATATATCCCAAGACGCTATAGACATCTCTCAAAAAAATGCCAATACTGCCGGCGTAGAACATTTAATAGAATTTAGCGTTTGTGATTTCGAAGAAACCGATGTGCCGGAAGAAGCGGGCATTGTAATGTTTAACCCCGAATATGGCGAACGCCTGGGTGTACATAGCAAGCTGGAAGCAACCTACAAACGCGTTGGCGATTTCATGAAGAAAAAGTGCGGTGGGTATAAAGGTTATATTTTTACCGGAAACCCTGACCTGGCCAAAAAGATAGGCCTGCGCGCTTCACGCAAAATTGAATTTTATAATGGCAAGCTGGATTGTCGCCTGTTAGAGTACGATTTGTACGAAGGCAGCAAGCGTGAGCCAAAAGAAGATGTATAACAACAATATCGACAACTTAATGTTAATAATGAAGTTAAATTACTTCTATATTCAGCATTAGATATTCATTAAATGAAAAAAGTATTAATAGTAACCGTAGCATTATTTTTAGCTTTTAATTGTTTCGCGCAGGAGCAATTGGCTTTCCCTTTCCAGGGCGGCAAAGAAGTAATGGCGAAATTTTTTAAGGATAGTCTTATTGTTTCATCGCAACTTATATCGCAAAAAGCTACCGGCACCGCTGTTTTTAAATTTACTGCCGATGAAAAAGGCACCATCAAAAAAATAATTATTTATTATGCTGATGATATAAGGCTTACACAACCCATTATTGAAGCATTAAAAAAATCAAATCATAAATGGGTAATACCTGATCATGAAAAGTTCCATGATTTTATAATTCCTTTTAATATCAGTTTTAATACGCCGGCTGTACCTGGTGCGGCTTTACAAAAAGCTGTTTATAACTTTTCTACTCACCGCAAACCGATTGTAACAACCGACCAGGTGCCTTTGGATATGGCAACTTTATTACCTACGGTGACTGTAAATTACGATCTGCCTCATTAAAAAACGATTTCTTTAATCTCAAAGAAATTTAATAAATCCAAGCTCCTTTTATTTTCGTTAGTACGGGTACCAACCCCCTACTAAAAATGAGCAATAAAATTAATTTAAAAATTAAGGCCATCACGGCGGCCATCAGAAAAAAGAGAGAGCAAAAAAATTATACGCAAGAATACCTGGCCTATAAGCTTAACATTTCTCAAAACGCGTACAGCAAAATCGAACTAGGCTACACTAAAATTACTGTCGAAAGGCTTTTTCAGATTGGCGATGTTTTAGAAATAAGCGCCGGCGAATTATTAGATGCCGACAGCGACGAAGTTGAGCTGAGACTTTTACATACCGGGACAGACTGACAGAATTTTATATTTGCACCATAATTTGCAAATATGGATCACGAAGCTACCATCGCCCAAACAATACTTTTTGTACAAGATACCCTAAAGAATGCCGAAGGCGGCCATAATTGGTGGCATATACACCGGGTTTGGACCAACGCCAAACTAATAGCCAAAACAGAAAAGGCAGACTTACTTATTATTGAGCTTGCAGCCTTATTGCATGACATTGCCGATAGCAAGTTCCATAACGGCGATGAAGAAGTCGGCCCCGCCACCGCCGGAAAATACCTGCACTGCATAGGTATTGATGAAGTAACTATACAACATGTACAAAACATCATCAGGTACATGTCTTTTAAATCGGGTTTTGATAAACCTGCATTTCACTCCATCGAATTAGCTATAGTACAAGATGCAGACAGGCTGGATGCCATTGGCGCCATTGGCATTGCCCGTGCGTTTAGTTATGGCGGTTTTAAAGGGCGAGAACTTTATAACCCCGAAATAAAACCGGACCTGAATATGAACAAAGAGGCTTATAAAAACTCGACAGCACCAACCATTAACCATTTTTACGAAAAACTATTGCTGCTTAAAGACAAAATGAATACCCAAACCGGGAAGCAACTGGCACAACAACGCCACAATTTTATGGAAGATTATTTAAGACAATTTTATATAGAGTGTAATTAAATAGTATTTTAGACTTGTCTAAAAATATTATTAGCTTTGCCTAATATTAATTGCGTCTACAATCTAATCATGAATAGAAACATAACCTTACTATTTTTAATATGCGCGGCAAACTTCGCTTTTGCGCAAGACACCCTGAAAACAGAACGCTTTAATTTTCATTTCCAGCAAACAATAATAACACAGTATAAACCC
>DHIR01000128.1:8822-16800 GCA_002403905.1 Mucilaginibacter sp. UBA4741 | reverse complement strand
ATAATAACACAGTATAAACCGGCATTTAGCGCCAAATACACCGGCGACAATAGTTTACAAACAGGTACAGAAACAGAAAGCTCTATCACTACTACGTTTTATGGTGCTGCCCGTTTATGGAAAGGTGCCGAAGTGTTTTTTAATCCCGAAATGTCGGGCGGGGCCGGTATAAGTAAAACTTTGGGTGTAGCAGGTTTCCCCAATGGCGAAACATTTAGGATTGGCAGTTCGACCCCATCTATATACATTGCCCGTTTATATTTAAAACAGAATTTTGAATGGGGTAAAGAGAAAGATACGATTGATGCAGGCCCAAACCAATTGAGCGGGTTAAGGAGCAAACGTTATTTATCAATTACCGCGGGCAAATTTGGCATGGCCGATTTTTTTGATGGCAACGAGTTTAGTCATGACCCACGTTCGCAATTCATGAACTGGGCGCTGATGGATAACGCGGCTTGGGATTACCCGGCAAATACTCGTGGATATGCTTTAGGCTTTAACGCAGAGCTAGGTCAGCCGGACTGGACTTTACGTTTTGCCTTCACCTTATCAACCACCGAAGCTAACGGTTTTATATGGGACCAAAAGATAGGCAAGGCCAATACCCAAAGCCTGGAGTTTGAAAAACGCTATAAGTTTAATGGCCTACCAGGTACCGTGCGTGTTTTAGGCTTTATGAATAATGGCAAAATGGGCAATTACCAGCAATCATTAGCGTTAAGCCCGGTTGCGCCAAATGTTGATACTACACAAGCCTACGGCCGCCATAAATATGGCTTTGGCATAAGTTCCGACCAATATTTAACCAACGATTTTGGTGTATTTGCCAAACTAAGTTATAACGACGGCCATACCCAAACCTGGTATTTTACAGAGGTAGACCGCTCACTAAGTTTTGGCGCACAGTTAAAAGGCACTTCGTGGAAACGCAAGGATGATGAACTGGCGCTGGCCTTTATCGGTAATGGCATCTCGGCACCACACCGCGATTATTTAGCCGCAGGCGGCTACGGTTTTTTGATTGGCGATGGTAAATTAAACTACCGCACAGAAATGATAGCCGAGCTATATTATAAACTAAACGCCTACCAAAACAAACTATTTATAACACCCGATTACCAGTTTATAGTTAACCCGGCCTATAACAAAGACCGTGGCCCGGTGCATGTGTTATCTATAAGGGCACATGTTGAGTTTTAACTGACGATTTAATGTTTAGGTAAATGCGCTTTAATTTGCCAAAAAAGACTATCGTCTTTTTCAATTATTAGGCTAAAGTAAATTACAATGTGATTTTTACTGAAAATATTTGATAAGCCATAACTGATTTTTTTGGGGAAAGTGTTAAAATACTTTTCCGGTTGCTTTAATGTAATAGCAATAGCGCCAGGTCCACGAGCAGTACTTATAATTTTTGCATCCCAGATATCATTCCAATCTATTATAATCCCGTTGGTATTATCTACAAGATGATCATTAGTCAAGGCTATTGCGGGCTTACCTGTTACCATTCGTAAAAACTTAGGTACTGCGGTTAATCCTATAAAGACTGGTAAAAGGCATAAAAATAAAATTGTGAATATATTTAGGTTAGAAAAATCTGAATAAATTACATAAAACCCGGAAGCGGTTATCAATGTTGCCAAAAACAACACGGTCACATATACCCGATTAAACTTAAATTCAATTTCACTGTCCATAAATGTGTCGGATATCTTTTACTAATGTAAAAAAACCAACACACATTATTATTACAAAAATAAACACCGTTAATTCGCAGTATGAAACGTATTGTTGCCCTAATTATACCCTTGGTTCTTTTAATAAATATTGCCACCGCGCAAAAAGTTGTTATCCTAAAAAACACCATTAAATTTCAGTTAAAAAACCTGGGGATCAATACCGGGGGCACCATTAACGGCTTACAGGCAACTATGGTTTTTAGTCCTGATAAACTGGAGACCAGCACCATTGAAGCTTTACTTGATGTAAAATCTATTGATACAGATAATGATCTGCGCGATAGCCATCTGCGCAGCGATGAGTTTTTTGATGCGGCTAAGTATCCTAACATCATTATGAAATCTATCTCCTTTAAACATAAAAGCGGCGATAAATATGTGGGTCAATTCAGCCTTACCATTAAGGACAAAACCAAAGTATTTGATGTCCCTTTTACTTATACAACTATAGAAAACACGGCTACGTTTACAGGCGGCCTGAAGTTAAACCGCCTTGATTTTGGCATCGGTGGATCGAGTTTGGTAATGAGTAATGAGGTGTCGGTTAGTATCGAGGTGCAGATAGCGAGGTAATAGTTAAGTTGTTGTTTAGTTTATTGGTGAGTGGTTGTTTCTTACTTGTAACAATTAATTAATCAAAACATAACCCAATCAACTTAATCAACCCCATCAACCACTAACTAATTTTGTAACTTTACTTTATGAAATTACGTGTACTGGTTTTTATAAACGCGTTGGCGGTTGCTATTACCATATCAGCGGTAAACTACTATTTTCAGCATAAGTTTTATGATATGGCTATAACGTTTATAGCTACCATTATAAGCAGCTTCCTGGTTTTTTATTACCTGATAGAGAAATATGTTTACTCTAAGATCAAGCTTATCTACAAGCTCATCCATAACCTAAAACTGGGCCGCGACCTGCGCGATGCCCTTGGCGAACATATGAGCTCTGACCCAATAAACGATGTAGAACACGAAGTGCAGGAATGGGCCAAAGAAAAGAAAATAGAAATTGATGCTTTGCGCACGCAGGAAAAATTCAGGCGTGATTTTTTATCAAATATATCCCACGAGTTTAAAACCCCGCTTTTTGCTATACAAGGTTATATTGAGGCATTGCAAGACGATGATTTTGACGATCGAGAAATGGCCCGCCAGTTTTTGGACAAAGCATCTAAAAACGTTGATCGCCTAAGTTATCTGATCCAGGACCTGGACGAAATTTCGAAGCTGGAGTCGGGCGAGTTGCCTATTAACTATACCAAATTTAAAATTAACGATCTGATAAAAGAGGTCGTAGAGTCGTCCGACCTGAAAGCCAAACAGCACAATATTAAATTAATATTTAAACAAAAATATGACGAGGCTATTCAGGTTACTGCTGATCGCCAGAAAATAACACAAGTGTTGGTAAATCTTATTGATAATTCCTTTAAATACGGCCAAGAAAACGGTAGTACCTGGATAACGTTATTCGATCTGCATGATCAGGTGTTAATTGAAGTTACCGATGACGGAATGGGAATTGAAGAAAAGAACCTACCAAGGCTGTTTGAGCGTTTTTTTCGTACAGACACCAGCCGTTCAAGGCAGATAGGCGGCTCGGGATTAGGGCTGGCGATTGTTAAACATATTGTTGAGGCCCACCAGCAAACTATTAATGTGCGCAGTACCGAAGGGGTAGGTTCAACGTTTGGATTTACGCTGCAAAAAGTGAAGCAAAATTTGCCGTTCGCACACATACCAATTTTAAAAAGTTAACATTAAATTAACATAGCAAACTTACCTTTACCAAATAATCATTAAACATGTCACTAAATAGCATCTTCCAGTATTTTGTCCCTAAGGATAAAAAGATATTTTTCCCATTATTTGAGCAGGCATCAAATAATGTTGTTGCCATGGCTACCATTATGGTAGAGGTTGTTAATACTAATAACCCTGCAACCCGCGAAGAACTATTTAAACAAATTGACAAGCTGGAAAATAAAGGTGACGAGATTACCCACCAGGTTTACCTTGAACTGGGCAAAAACTTTATTACCCCCTTTGATCGTGAAGATATACACTCGTTAGCAAGTGCTATTGACGATGTTGCCGATTATATACAAGGTGCAGCAAACCGCATGAACCTTTACCGTATTGACGATTATAATGAGCATATACGCAAACTGTCTGAACTGGTATTACAATGCAGTATAGATTTGGAGAAAGCGGTTCGCGAATTGAAAGATCTTAAAAACGTGCGCGCTATTGCCGATTCATGTATCCGTATAAACAGTGTAGAAAATCAGGCTGACTATGTGTTTGACCGTGGCGTTGCCGATCTGTTTTTGTACGAGAAAGATGCTATCCGTTTAATAAAATACAAAGAAATATATGCTGCTTTAGAGACTGCTACCGATATGTGCGAAGACGCGGCAGACGTTATGGAGTCTATCTTAGTTAAAAACGCCTAATCAACTATTATAAATAAATGGTTACTACCCTTTTAGTTTTTGTAGTTGCGCTGGCGCTGATTTTTGATTACACCAATGGTTTTCATGATGCGGCAAACTCTATAGCCACTATTGTGTCAACTAAGGTGTTAACACCTTTCCAGGCCGTTTTAATGGCTGCTGTATTTAATTTTGCAGCTTATTTTTTTATAAAAGATCATAAAGTAGCCAATACCGTTTCCAAAATTGTTAACGAACACTTCATTACCTTGTATGTAATACTAGCGGGTTTAATTGCCGCCATTACCTGGAATTTAACTACCTGGTGGTTTGGTATTCCGTCAAGTTCATCGCATACACTTATCGGCGGGTTTGCCGGTGCGGGTATAACCAATGCTTTATATATGGGCGCACACGGGTTGGATGCGGTTAACATGAAGTATATCTTGACCATTATAGCCTATATCGTATTAGCCCCTTTTATAGGTTTAGTTATAGCGTACTTCATCACCATACTGATATTGCACATTTGTAAACGATCCAAACCGGCTGCAGCAGACAGATGGTTTAAAAGATTACAAATAATATCTGCGGCGGCTTTAAGCTTTGCACACGGCACCAACGATGCACAAAAAGTTATGGGTATATTGTATGTTGCTTTAATTGCTTCTAAAATTATACCAAGCGGTGCAGATATGCCAGAGTGGATTCCATTGGCTTGTTATACTGCAATTTCATTAGGTACCATGTCCGGTGGTTGGAAGATCGTTAAAACAATGGGCACAAAAATCACTAAGATAACCCCGCTTGAGGGTGTAGCTGCTGAAACAGCAGGTGCCATTACTTTACTTATAACAGAACGCTTAGCTATCCCGGTATCAACCACACATACCATTACCGGCTCTATAATTGGTGTAGGCTTAACCAAACGTGTATCAGCAGTGCGTTGGGGGGTTACCATTAACCTTATTTGGGCATGGATAATTACTATACCTGTTTCGGCATTAATAGCAGCGTTGGTATTTACACTATTGCGCGCAACCGGTGCAACCGCTTAATAAAATCAACCGATTTTTCGTTAATTTGCTGCATGAAAAAATTCTTGCTGTTACTCCCGTTATTGTTAATTGGTATAAACCTATCCGGCTTTGCTCAAAGTATTCCTTCTTCGCTTGAAATTGGTACTGCGTTAAAACAGGCGCTTGAACAAGGCACTATAAAAAGTGCCGATCAGCTTTCGGTAGTTAATGGCTTTTTCGGGAACGCGGCAGTTAAAATATTACTTCCACCCGAAGCACAAAAGGCCGAAAAAACATTACGCAGCATGGGCATGGGCAAGGTTTGCGATGATGCTATCTTATCGCTTAACCGCGCAGCCGAGGACGCTGTCGTACAAGCTAAACCCATATTTATTGGCGCTATTAAAAAGATGACATTGCAGGATGTAACCAACATCTTATTAGGCCAGCCAGATGCCGCTACGCAATACTTTAAACTGTCTACCACTGCCGATCTTACTGCTAAATTCCAGCCATCAATACAGGTAAGTTTAGATAAAGTTAATGCTACCCGGTACTACACCACCTTAGCTACAACTTATAACAAGATACCATTCGTACGCAAGATCAATCCCGATATTGCCAACTATGCTACCCAAAAAACTATCGAAGGTTTGTTTGTTGAAATTGCGGTACAGGAGTTAAGCATCCGCCAGAATATTGGCATGTCGCGCACTACCCCGCTTCTTAAAAAGGTTTTCGCTTTCGCGGATAAGGCTGTTAAGCATTAGGTTATACCACCTTAATATTATACTTTAATAAAAGCCCTTCCAAACCGTCAATATCAAAAATTGCACGGTCCATGGTATTCAGTTCGGGGTCGATGATATAGTTTTGTGCGCTGGTAAAATTTACCGCGGTTAGGTTGGTATTGCTAAAAACAGCGCCCGACAAATCGCTATCATCAAATACAGAACCATTAAGATTAGCCTCTGTAAAGGTTACTTCTTTTAATGACGACTTGACGAACATGGTCTTAAACATCTTCTTGTTCATAAACGAAGAATAATCCAGCATGCAAGATTCAAACCGCACCTGGAACAGAAAATCCTCGCATAAGCTAAAATTTACGCCTAACAATTTACACTTCTTAAACACCACATTGTTTACTGTCGATCTGCCCCAGTTTATCATGGATAGGTTACAGTCTTCAAAAACACAATCAATAAACTTGCACAACGCAAACTCGCTGCCGGTGAGATCGCAGCTTTTAAAAAGGCAATTATTAAACTCGGTGTTACGGGTTATCTTTTGGGCGTAGGTTACATCATTAAAGGTTTTATCGTCGTGTATTGGTGAGCTCATTTCAAGTAATATTATTTCAATCCCTCAACAAACTCTCTCATAGCCAATCCCGGATCAGTTTGCTTCATGAAATTTTCACCTATTAAAAAGCCGTTGAAGCCGGCTTTCTTTAATCCTTTTATGGTTTCAGTATCGCTTATTGCGCTTTCGGATATTTTCATAAACTCGGCAGGGATATGCTCAGCCAGTTTGTATGATGTTTCAACCGATACCGTAAAATCGGCCAGGTTGCGGTTGTTTACGCCAATAGCATCCAAGTTAGGGTTAATGCTTCGCTGTAATTCTTCCAGGTTATGCACTTCCAATAGTACGTTAAGGCCCAGGCTTTTTGCCAGCGATGCCAGCTTATCTATTTCTTTAGGTGGAAGTATGGCGGCTATCAGCAAAATAATATCGGCCCCTAATGATTTTGCTTCAATCACCTGGAACTCATCTATCATAAAGTCCTTACGCAAAATAGGGATGGTGTTTGCCTGACGGGCTTTGAACAGGTCAGCTTTTGTACCCATAAAAAAGTCGGTATCTGTTAGTACAGACAATGCCGATGCCCCAGCCGATGCGTAAGCGGTTGTAACGGCCTCGACACCTACTTTATCATTAATAATACCTTTTGATGGCGAGCGACGCTTAAACTCGGCTATAATGCCGGTACGTGCAGGATCAAGCAAAAACTCCTTGAAAGAGTAAGTTGACCGGCTAAACAATACAGATGCTTCTAACTCTTTGGTAGTGGTAGCCTTTTTTGCCGATTCTATCTCGGCTTTTTTATTGAGAACTATTTTATCAAGTATATTCATAAACCCCTAATCTCCGCCTTTAGCGGAGGAATGCTTGGTTAAGTATTATCGTATGTATTTTAATAGGCAAAGCTAACTAATTTATTAATTGCACCCTTTCAGGGCTGGAGCTAACCAGTTTTGCATCATTTCTTTTCCATACTCGGTCAAGATAGATTCCGGGTGAAATTGTACGCCCCTCACATCATATTGGATGTGCCTTATCGCCATAGCCGAGTTATCCATTTCATCAACCGCGGTTACGGTTAATACTTCGGGGATAGACTTTTCATCAACCACCCATGAGTGGTATCGGCCCACTTTAAACTGGTGCGGCAAACCGGCAAAAAGTTTTTCGCTATCATCCGTTACAGTAATTGGGGTAGCTATGCCGTGCATAGGTTGTTTAAGATTATACAACTTGCTGCCAAATACTTCGGCAATGGCTTGCTGACCAAGGCATACACCGAATATGCTTTTGGTGGGTGCATACTTAGCAATTACATCCAGCAACAAACCCGCTTCAGAAGGTATACCCGGACCAGGTGACAAAATGATTTTATCAAAAGCGTCAACATCATCAATATTAAACTGATCGTTTCTCCAAACCTCGCATTGCAGCCCAATTTCATTTACAAGATGTACCAGGTT
>DHIR01000128.1:0-8714 GCA_002403905.1 Mucilaginibacter sp. UBA4741 | reverse complement strand
GCCCATGTACTGCACCAGGTTGTACGTAAACGAATCGTAGTTATCAATAATTAAAATTTTTTTTTCCAGCCCCCTAAAGGAGGAGGAAGAGTTTTCTTTATTCGGTTCCATATCACTTTATACTTTCCTATTTATTCATTGTTCCCCCTTTAGGGGCTAGGGGGCTATAACTCTTCTGCCAATTCAATTGCTTTGCGCAGGGCGGCTATTTTATTATTTACTTCATTCAATTCACTCTCTGCTACCGAGCCGGCAACTATGCCTGCCCCTGCCTGGTAATGCAGCGTATTATTCTTGCTTAAAAATGATCGTATCATAATAGCATGGTTAAAATCGCCATTAAAGCCTAAGTAGCCTATGGCGCCACTGTAAAAGCTGCGTTTAATATTTTCGTTAGCATCAATGATCTCCATGGCACGGTACTTAGGCGCGCCGCTTAGCGTACCTGCCGGGAAAGTATCTGCCACCACTTTAAACGTTGGCACATCAGGCAACAGGTTACCGCTCACCATGGATACCAGGTGTATCAAATGCGAATAGTATTGCACCTCTTTAAACGCCTTAACCTCTACATGCTCGCAATGGCGGCTCAGGTCGTTGCGGGCAAGGTCTACAAGCATTACGTGCTCTGCAGATTCTTTGGGGTCGTTCTTTAAGTTATGAGCAATAACCGCATCCTTCTCATCATCGCCACTGCGTTTAAAGGTGCCTGCTATTGGATAGATGGTAGCCTTACGATGTTTAATAGTGATCTGCGCCTCTGGCGATGACCCAAATATCCTGAAATCGCCATAATCAAAATAAAACAAATATGGCGATGGGTTAATGGAGCGCAACGCACGGTACACATTAAATTCATCCCCTGTAAATTGTTTAGAGAAAGCCCTTGACGGTACTATCTGGAAAACATCGCCCCTATAAATATGCTGCTTCATTTTCTCTACTATGGCAATAAAATCTTCGTCAGTTAGGTTAGACTGCTCATCGGCTTTGCTTTGAAAAGTATATTCGGGAAAGTTTTTATTTTTTATCAGGTCCTCTATTTTGTTGAGCCCGCCGTTCTCCGCCTCACCTTCGGGTTGATTATGGAATATATATAGCTCGTTTTTAAAGTGATCTATTGCGATAATATAGCGGTAAATATTGTACTGCATTACCGGTATTTTACGGGTAGTATCATCGCTCTTTTTTAGGCGGATGGTCTCAAAATGCTCAACAGCCTCGTGGGTAAAGTAACCAAATAGGCCATTAGCCGTAATTTTTAAGGGGATATCGGTAGCTTCAAAACCATTCAGAAAATCGCTTATCTGGCTAATTAGCTCAAACTGGCCCTCAGCAAGTGTTTCTTCGGTGCCGTTAGGGTACCGTTTGTTTAGCTGACCATCGTTTAAGGTAAGGCCGCCAATTGGGTCGCAACAAACGTAACTGGTACTATTTTCGCGGCTATGGTAGTCAGAACTTTCCAGCAGTAACGAGTTTGGGAAAACATCGCGTAAGCGCAAGTATATGCTTACCGGCGTAGTAGTATCAGCAAGTAGTTTTTTATAGGTGGTGTTAATTTTATATTTTTTCATTATGTTATTTTAAAAATAGTTGTAAAACAAAAAACCCGGCGAATGAGGTTCGCCGGGTTTTTGTATTAGGTTTACAATTGGTTAGTTTCCTATGGTCAAAAAGTTATCCGGCTGCCAAATTTAATTGGTGCCACCAGCTTTTTATATTAACGTTTTTGATCATTGTGGACGCAAATTTATAAAGAAAATTGAATTACCAAACTTTTTCTCAATTTTTTTTCAACTTATTTAAAGATAGATATTTTGCCAACTGCCAATGTGCCGATAATTATAAGTAGTGCAATCGTATAAAACAGCGTAATTGTTTTGTGCTTACCCTCTGGTAATACCACTTTTTTGCTCTTGCTATGGCCTATAGTAATCAGGGCCAGCGCTATTAACATCATTACCCAATGCTCCACGGTGAAGTAGCGGGTTACAGGGTCTTTCATGGTGGTGCTGTTAAAGGCTACCAGCGGACTTAAAAAGTATAACACTATCCCTATCAGCAATTGCGTATGTGCCGATATCATGGCAAACAAATTACTTAACCTGTTGCCGTTGGTATAGTGTCTTTTACCCAGCCAGCCTAAAAATGCCATTAAAATGGTATAAATAAACAATACCAATACAATATACCTGAAACCCGAGTGCAGGTGCTGTACGAAACTATATGCGTTCATGTTGTTAAAGTTTTTTTGACGAATATACGATAAAAGATAAAATGAATTAGTGTACACTGTGGGGGTATCAGGGAAATCGCTTTTAAAAACAGGAGGCTCCGCCGGAGCCTTTCAAACATCATCTTTAGGCTATAAACAGATAGTTCAGCTGGAACTATTGTAGTTTTCGATCAAAGACTCCGGCGGAGTCTCCTGTTTATAGCATGAACAAATATAACTAACGGCTCCGGCGGAGCCTCCTAATAAGCATGGAGTTTTAAAAGCGATTCCCCTGGTGGGGGTCTTATACGTCTATAGGTTTACACTTGGTCTTATACAGGTATAGGTTTACAGTTGGAATAATCATATTCCAGATGAAACAAAACGCTTCCTCCTTAACTCAATGACATTGGCCGATGGCTCTTAAAGCAATCTTATATTGTATGCTATTTACTTTTCTTTTTAAACCGGCGATCTTTTTCCCAAAGCAGTCGGGCAGTTATGGGCATTGATACAGCTACTTTATTGGTATTGATCTCTGTTTGCGCCATTTCTATAAACATATCCGGCCTAAACTCGGTAAGATAAAGATATTCATCGCGTACATAGTTATCGCCGCCGCCGTGCCCGGTGCCGGTTGTGCCATCAACCCTGCCGGCAAACTTGCCGTTGGTTAGAGTGCCCATCACCACATCGCAATAGGTATTGGCATAAGGTACAACATCATTGAATGTTAAATTATACCTGCCGCTATCGTAAGCTATCCAAAGGCCCTCGCTATCATAAGCGGCGTGGTTAGTATCTTCCATCCCTTTTGGGTAGGCATAGGCCCAGGTATAGCAGGCCGTCCCTTTGGCAGATGTAGCAGGTTTGCAATTTGCCCTGAACCAATCAATGTTGGGTTGAACTATTGCATCATAGCTTGTTATTCTTTCAGCAGCATCTTTCAATAGTAAATGGCATTGCACCAGCCGCACTAAAGCATTGGTAACCATCCAGGCTTGGTTCCAGGGTGCAGGGTCATTAGGTTTATAAGTATTGGGCGCACCCGGAAAGTAGTAGTGGTTGTTTTCGCTTGCGCGGATAAAATGGGGCAGTATCCAGTTATCAATCACGTAGTCGCCTTCTTTAATATATTTCAGGGCGCGCTGTTTATAGGTTGTGCCAAACTGGTAGGTATCACCAACCTCCACTTTTAAATTCCATAATGCCGGGTTTTGTAATATAAGTTTGGCGCAAAAGGCCATGTGGGCAATTTCATCGCCTTGTTCAACACCCGCACCCGCAGGGCTTACATCAGGGTTTGATGATGGCCAAACAGGTTCGACTTTACTCGTCCAAGCCGTTTTTTGCCCGCCTTTATCAGCAGGCCAGATATCGTTGCGGCGCGATAACATTTCATCGCAATAATAGATCATACGGTCCAGAATCTCTGTGTCGTGCGATACCTCGTACATTAACCCGCAAGCTTCAATGCTTTTGCCGCCGTTGCCAAAAACCCATATATTGCCGTTTCCGGGTGGTGCAGGGATTGTTTTGATATGAGCCTTAAACGCATTGATCTCGTTCGCAGTAACCGGCCCCTCCAGGTTTTCGACGATCATTTTTTGGGCCATTGCAGGCGTTATACCAAAAAGGTAAAACGCGCCTAATCCACAAAATAAGATCTTGATCTTTAAAATTAATTTGCCCGGATTAGTGTTCATGTATTATTGAAGGTTATATACTCATCGTGGTACTAACTTACAAAAATAGCTAAACAAAAGTGGGTGGTTATTTTAAACGCATATCCTGGGCTACACCTGGTCTATAACCAAACTACGCGTATCGTTTGCAGATGCATCAACTTCTACCGCGCCATATTGGTTAAAAACATCTACGGCTTCCTGCGCCTCGCGGGTTGAGGCGGCGTGTATAGTTACAATCGACCCGTTTCTTCCTAATGATTCATAATGCGTGGCTTCTTTTTCGTTTTCAAAAAGATGACTAAAAAAGTTATCTATGCGGTCCGTTTCGGGCTCGTCAGCATGTGTATGGATATCTATATTTTCGCTTTCAAAGTCGTTAGCTAAAAGATAAGAGCTGGCTTCGTCTGCAAGCTCAGGGTTTTCAAATATGCCTATCACTGTTATCATAATTACATAATAAACAAAGGCTTAAATTGTTTGTGACTTTTTTGCAGGTGTCATCGCCTGTTAACTGAAACAATATTGGCTTATTCTGTATTTTATTAATACCATGAAAAAGCAAACCATACCCAACGAACCTGATGAAATGCCGGTACCACCTGAGCGCCCCGAAGTAAAACAGCCGGAAGACCCGCAACCACATCTGCCGGAAAAAGAAATTGAGGAAGTGCCACAGGAGCTACCGCCACCATCCATCCAAAAAGAGGTTGGTGATGTATAGCTTAAAGCTAATTATTTATTAAAAGCTCTGCATTCGCAGGGCTTTTTTATGTTTAAGTTTTGATGTACCTTAGTGCTTCGGTCAACGTAAAACTATGGTTTGCGTTAATTAAAACAAACCCTGATCTCAATGAGCACTATTACCTTATCGCCAAGCCATACTACCACCCGCACGCTGCCTGTTTATATTTATGCAGTTGTGTTTGCATCGTTTTGTATTACGGTGGGGCTTATCTGGGATATTTCATGGCATACCAGCATTGGCCGCGATGGTCTGTTCTCGCCGCCGCATTTAGCTACTTATATTGGAGCTATAACATCAGGGTTATTCTCGGGCTACTATGTGTTACGCTTAACCTTTGCCGGTCGTAGCGAGGAAAAACAGCAGTCTATAAATTTCTGGAAAGTATTTTATGGATCGCTAGGAGCCTTGTTTTGCATCTGGGGCGCTTTTGCTATGATCACCTCTGCGCCGTTTGACGACTGGTGGCATAATACCTTTGGGTTGGATGTACAGATACTTTCGCCGCCGCATACCGTACTTTTACTGGGAATGATAACTATACAATTTGGAGCCATGGTAAGTGTAATGGCGCTGCAAAATCGCTCATCCGCAGTAAATACTTATTCTGCCAAAGCTATATCGTGGTGTTTTATGTTATCCTCAGGGTTTTTATTGGTGATGTTATTTACCATCGCATCCGAGTACCTTGGCCGCTACGCCATGCACAAAACTTTGTTTTACCAGGTGGCATCGGGCTTGTTTCCGTTGTTTTTGGTGGCCATATCGCGGGCATCAACCAGTAAATGGGGCGCTACGCGGATGGCTGCTGTTTACAGCATAGTGATGGCAGCTATGGTATGGATACTACCAATATTCCACGCCGAACCAAAACTGGGGCCGGTATTTAACCATATCACCCATTATCAGGCATTTCATTTTCCGTTGCTGCTGATATTCCCGGCCTTGGTTATTGATTGGCTGAACCAGCGTTTACAAAATCAAAAACCTATTGTTAAGGCCCTGGCATTAGGCGTGGCTTTTACATTGGTACTATTTGCCGTACAGTGGCCATTCGGCGATTTTTTAACTACCGAATATGCCCGCAACTGGTTCTTTGGTACCACATCATGGTACTTTGGTGCTGATCCGGCTTTCCAATACCGCTATGCATTTGCGCCTTATAATGTTGAAGATGGCACCGTATTGGCAACCGGCTTGACTATAGCTGTTGTATTAGGCATCCTGTCGTCATGGCTGGGCTTAACCTGGGGCCGTTGGATGAAATCAGTTAAACGGTAAATCTTATCATGAAGAAAATTATTCTTTGCATCGCACTGCTTTTAACGGCATATATAAGCTACGCGCACGTAGGCAGTCCCGGCGTAACTTTCGAGGGCAATGCCGGCCCCTATAAAGTGATAATAAGCATTACCCCACCCGACGTAATACCCGGCACCGCCATGGTAACCGTTTACCTGGAAGATGGTGTTAAGGGCGTACATGTAAGCGCCAAACCTGTATACTGGAGCGCCGGAACAGACGGCACCCCACGCGCCGATCTGGCCAAACCATCAGACACCCAACCGGGCCGCTTTGATGTAAAAATATGGTTCATGAACATCGGCACCTCAAGCATTGAAGTGATGGTTGACGGGCCAAAAGGCAAGGGCACCGTATTGGTACCGGTTATGGCCGTATCGACAGCTAAAAGATCAATGCCTGCCAGTTTGGGCTGGGGCTTGTTAGCCATGTCGATTTTTTTGGTGTTGCTGATGGTGACTATTATTAGTTCGAGCGTGGGTGATAGCCAGCTTAACCCAGGTGAGGAAATGACCAAACGGTTACGCAGGCGCCGTATTTTTGGCAGCATTAGCGCGCTGGTAATATTGATACTGATACTTTGGGGCGGGCGGGCCTGGTGGAACTCGGCAGCTGATAGCTATAATAAATTTTTATACAGGCCATTGCGGGCCACTACAAAAGTAGACGCACAAAACGGCACGCTTACACTGACCGTTGATACCCCCCAACTAAATAATATGGGGCGCAGTCGCCGTATGAATATCACCCGTAAAATGAATTACCTGGTGCCCGATCATGGCAAGCTGATGCACCTGTTCCTGATAAAAGCCGGCGATCTGGACGTATTTGCACACTTACACCCGCGCCGTTTAGATTCGGTTACGTTTGTAGCTAAAGTGCCTGACCTACCAGCCGGTACTTATTGGGTTTATGCGGATATAACCCGCCTAAGCGGTTTTGCCGAAACCATTGTAGATACATTGGTGGTTAAAGAAAATATATTTCATAACACCAGTCTTAAAACAAACGTCGGCCCGGCATCTGATCCAGACGATACATATTACATCAGTAATCCGGTAGGCAGTAAAAACGCCACCAGGGTAGGTGCCGCTATTTGCGGCTTGCCGGGTGTTGAAACTAAACTGAACGATGGCTCTACCGCTATTTGGATGCAAAGCCCCGGCCAGCAAATTAAAGCTAACGAGCTAACCATGCTCAAGTTTGAAATATTAGACCCCGACCATAAGCCTGCTAAACTGGAACCCTATATGGGTATGATGGCGCATGCCGTAATATTAAAAGATGATGGCAGCGTTTACATACACCTGCATCCGGCTGGCAGCTACTCGATGGCATCGCAAAAGGCGTTACTGGACAGGATAGCTTTTCATGAATCTTTGGATAAATATTTACCGCAGCCGGCCATATTTGCTGATAGCATTAACCATTTTATAACCCGTTTAAACGCTATGGATGAAACCCAGCGCAATAAACTGCTAATGGTTAATATGCCGGAAATGGCGTCTGCGAAAGATGGCTCAATGACGCATCAGATCAGTTTCCCCTACACGTTCCCACAACCAGGTAAATACCGTATTTGGATACAAGCCAAGCGTAATGGTGTTATTTTGAATAGTGCTTTTGACGCGGAGGTGAAGTAGCCAGTTTAAATTTAAGTGTTTTATTTCTTTATTGGGCCGATATATTTTCTAGCCATTACCAGATTCGCGAACTTAATATAATGAGATTGTCCGGCAGGTGAGGTATCGTCATAAAATTCAATCCAGAGGTAGTTGATCTTTAAATTGGGGTCTGTTCTCCATCTGAACCCGGGGAAAGGGGCTTTGTCGGGATCATTCATCCAGGAATCTGCATTCCAATAGCCATTAGGAAAGCCCGGCCCCCAGTGACCTACTTCTTTGCCATCCTGCCAGACTTTAAGCTCTCCGTTGTAAGCAGACACAGGGTCGTTCATTTTTATCATCAGTTCAATACACATCCATTTGTCCCACTCCAGTTTTTGAGCGCTGGGGCTACCATTAACCATATCATTGCCATAGCACCTACTGTGCGCGCTGTTTTTCATATCACCCCAATATAAATAAGTATCCATATTGGGGGCATTAACAGGTTCGTATGCAATAGAAATTCTTTTATCGCCCAAATCGCAAATACTCGCGCGTGGATTTGGATAGGACGTTGCCGGATTGTAACCGCCTATCCATACCGACTCATGATGTATATATCCCTTTGAAGACAAGGGGTATTTTACATAATAGCGCAGGTAGATGGTGCCATCAAACCCGGATTTGAATTGCTTGTATAAATGGCCCCCATCATTTAATGAGCCATTCCCAGTTATCTTTAAAGACGGCGATACGCTTCCATCCGGTCTATCGTTGTCATCCAGCGACATGCCTTCCCGATTTTTAATATCTGTATACCGGCTAAACAGGTTAGTGATACCATCGTTAAAGTTCTCCGCATACAATACATCCGGATCTTGTGCTATACCAACATCATTTAAATACCTGTCAGCAATAGGTCCGGGGTTCCTGCTGATCAGTGGATTAAAACATGTTGTCACGATAATAACGGACAAAAAAAGCAAGCATCTCACATTCATATGTCTAAATATACTAATTATTTAGCCTGTGATAAGTGTTATCATCACGCAACTAACTTGTATATCCTAAAATATTGGTGATGCGTTAATATTTTTCAAATTGATGTAAATTACTGATATATAATATATTACATTCGTTCTTTGATTTTTTGATTTGAA
>DHIR01000189.1 GCA_002403905.1 Mucilaginibacter sp. UBA4741 | reverse complement strand
TAATGGCAAACGCACCAACAAAACCAACTACCGTTAAAAAAGAAAGCTCAAGTGCATCTGGCATGTTTGCGACCTTGACTATCCCACTTTGTATCATTGTTTCAATACTGATTTTCGTTTTCATCCTTGCCGATAAAAGTCACTACAAAGGTGGTGATGTTGAAGCAGGTGAGCCAGTTGACGTATTTGGTATAGTTCACAGAGGTGGATATCTGGTACCACTGGTAATGTCTTACGTATTAATGGTAATTGTATTCTCTATAGAACGTTTTATTGTTATAGGTAAAGCATCTGGTACAGCAAGCATTGACGCTTTTGTTAGAAAAGTACAAAGCTTTTTAACCACTGGTAACATTGATGCTGCATCAGCAGAGTGCGATAAACAAAAAGGTTCTGTAGCTAACGTTATAAAATCAGGTTTGAAAAAATATCGTGAAATGGAATCAGAAGCAACATTAGATGTTGACCAAAAAACATTAGCTATACAAAAAGATATTGAAGAAGCAACAGCTTTAGAGATGCCTATGTTAGAGCAAAACTTAACCATCATAGCTACATTGGTATCAATTGGTACATTAACCGGTTTGTTAGGTACGGTAATAGGTATGATCAAGGCTTTCCATGAGTTGGCAGGTTCTGGCGCTAACACAGCAGCATTATCATCAGCTATCTCTGAAGCATTGGTTAACACCGCTTTGGGTATCAGTACTTCGGCAATATCAATTGTAATGTACAATGTATTTACCTCAAAAATTGATGGCTTAACTTACGCTATTGACGAAACAGGCTTCAGCATTGTATCTACATTTGCTGCAACCCATAAAAACAAATAAATTTTAGTGTTAATATTTCGGCCCTGATAAGGTTTGGGGCCGGAAATTAATTATTTAATAACACTATATATTTAAACAAAGTATTATGGCTAGAGTAAAAGTTCCAAGGAAGAGTACTGCAATTGACATGACCGCCATGTGCGATGTTGCCTTCTTGCTGCTAACTTTCTTTATATTATCTGCAAAACCAAAAACTCAGGATCCGGTACATGCCGATATCCCTGCTTCAACAACTATACAGGCTTTGCCCGAAAGCGATTTTTCGTCACTTTTGGTGGCTGAAGGCAAAGTTTTCTTTAGTGTAGAAGGCGCAGATGTGCGTCTTGAAACATTAAAAGGTATGGCTGATCAGTATAAAATTGCATTTACGCCAGAAGAGCTAAAAGCATTTACTAATCTGGAATCTGTTGGTGTATCTATTACTTTTTTAAAGGCATATTTAAACATGACACCTAAAGAAAGAAGCAGTGTGGCGCAGCCCGGTGTACCCGTAGATACTACTGAAAATAACGAATTGTACTGGTGGGTTAAAAATGCCCGTAAAGCTGATAAGCTTGTTCATAACAAAGAGTTAAGAATAGCTATTAAAGGCGATAGCAAAGAGGAGTACCCTACAATTGAAAAAATTATTAAAACACTGCAGAAGCAGAAAGTTAACAAGTTTGGTTTAATCACATCGTTAAGAACGGTAGCAAAATAAAAAATTATGGCAGAATTAGATACCTCCGGCGGGGGTAAAAAAGGCGGCGGTAAAGTAAGGAGTAAAAAAGCATCAACCCGCGTGGATTTAACCGCGATGGTGGATTTGGCTTTCTTGCTGATTACTTTCTTTATCCTTACCACCACATTGCAAAAACCAAAAGCAATGGATTTGACTATGCCGGATAAGGACGAGAAAAACGACCAATTGCCCGTTCCAGCGTCAAGAACAATGACCGTATTGTTAGGGTCAAAAAATAAACTGGAGTGGTATATTGGCGAGCCCGGTAAAAGCGCACCCACAAAAGAGAGCTTTGGTAAAGATGGCATACGTAAAACATTGCTGGAAAAAGGTTCCGAAATTTTGGCAAAATCAGGTAAAGGGATGATCGTGTTGATAAAACCAAGCGATAAATCTACTTATGCTGACATGGTAACTATAATGGACGAACTAAACATAGTTAATAACCAGCAACGCGCCATTGTTCAGATTACGCCAATGGAAATTGAGCTCTTGAAAAGAGACGGGATATACTAATTAATAAAAATTAACGTAAAATTTAAAGCTTCAAATAATGCTGGGATCTAAATTAGACATATTAAAGCAGGAATGGATCGACGTTGTTTTTAACGGCAGAAACAAAGCTTATGGTGCATACGAGTTAAGGCAGAAAAACGGCGCAAGAACCAGCCGTGCTTTCATCTTTGGTGCAGCATTCTTCATATTTGTTATATCGTTACCAACAATTATCAATCAACTTGAGGGATTTATACCTAAGGCCAAGCCTATAGTAAAGATCACTGACGTAGTGCTTATACCGCCGCCGGTTGATGCGAAAAAACTACCACCGCCACCACCACCAGAACCATCTAAACCAAAAACGGATCAACTTAAATTCCCTCCTCCGATTGTAAAACCGGATAACGAGGTAAAAGAAGAACCGCCTACACAAAAGGATTTGAAAACTGCTGACCCTGGTCAGAAAGATCAAAAAGGAGATCCTAACGCAGATGTTAGAATTGACGAGCCTGTAGGTAACTCTGATGTTAAACAAGTTACAGAGGACGTGAACAAGATATTTAGTCAGGTAGAACAACAACCCGAGTTTCCGGGAGGTTTGGACGCATTTGGTAAATACTTGTTAAATAATATCAAATTTCCGGCTGTTGATAGGGAAAATGGCGTGAGTGGTAAGGTTATTTGTACATTTGTAGTTGAAAGAGACGGCAGCTTAACTGATATTGTAGCAGTACGTGGCCCAAGCGAAACTACAAAAGCCGAAGCCATCCGTGTTTTAAAGAAATCACCAAAATGGAAACCTGGTATTCAAAATGGCCGCCCGGTTCGTGTAGCTTACACAGTACCAATTAACTTTACGTTAGGCGAAGAACAGTAATTAAAGGTATGCCATCCAGGTTTAGTAATAAGCAGAAATCGCCCGCAAAGCGATTTCTGCCTATTTTAAGAGCAGTAGTATTCTTTGCAGCAGGTATCACACTTATCTTTTTTTGGGATGATGCCTTACCTGGTTACGGCTATAAAAAAACATTATTCGGGTGTTTATTAATTGTCTATTCTATAGTGAGATTTGCACTTTTGTTAAGAAAAGAGAAAGTAGAGAATGATGAAGAATAATACTGCTTGTGTATTAATGTGTTTTATTACTTTTATAGGTATTCAGGCCTGTAAACAAAAAACAGCTGCAACTGTACCCGAAGAAACAGTTAATACAGGCATTGTGAAAATTGCAGCCGATGAATCGTGTCAGCCGATAGTTGATGAGGAAGCTTATGTTTTTAAACAGTTAAATACGCAAGCTAAGCCTGATATTTTATATCGATCAGAAAATAGCGTTTTACGTCTTTTATTAAATGATAGTGTCAGGTTTGCGATTCTATCGCGTGAGCTAAGGCCTGATGAGGCTAAGCTATTAAAGGATAGAACATTGCCCGCCGTTGTTAATCGTTTTGCTATTGATGCGGTTACATTTATTGTCAACCAGGCGTCAAATGATACGCTTACATCGGTTAATGAAATAAAAAAAATGCTGAATGGAAAGACTAAAACGGGTATAGATATCGTTTTTGATAATCCAAACTCAAGTTTGGTAAGGTATTTGAAGGAGTTTTCGGGAAATAAAGATTTTAAACTAAAAAATATTTTTGCTGTCAAAAATAATAAAGAAGTAATAAAGTATATTAGCCAACATCCGCAAGCTATAGGTATAACCGGATTTAGCTGGCTTAATGACCCTGATGCCGATTATGCAGAAGCTGTTAAAAAAGTTAAAATAGTAGCCGTCAAAGATGAGAACAGTAAAGATGCCCCTAATCAATACTTTAAACCATCACAAACTACGTTAGCGTTAAAACAATACCCATTTATAAGAGGCTTGTATTTGGTAAACTGTACCGGAAAATTAGGTTTAGGCTCAGGTTTTGCTTACTTTGTGCTTGGAGAACGTGGACAAAGAATTATTTTAAGATCGGGCATATTGCCTGATTCAATACCACAACGAGAGATTGTTATTAAACATAATTATTAAATACATATATACAACTAAAATTAAAACAAGTGATGAAGATGATCAGTAAAATAGCTAAAGTGGCATTAGGGCTGGTATTTATAGGATCAGCGGTTTTTGGGCAAAGTATTGCTGACGCCAAGAAAGCTATTGATGCAGAGCAATATCAAAAAGCAAAAGGAATGCTTAAAAATCTTACGGTTACCCAGCCAACTAATGACGAAAATATTTTTTACCTGGGATGGGTGTATTTGATCCAGGATTATACAGATTCTGCAAAAACAACCTTTACTAAAGGTATAGCGGTTGATCCAAAATCGGCTTTAAATTATGTAGGTTTAGGTGCAGTGGCGCTATCAGGTAATGATGATACAGGCGCTGCTTCTAACTTTAACCAGGCAATTACAAATACCGGTAAAAAAGATAGTCAGCCATATTTATATATAGGCAAAGCATATTTGATGGATGCCAAGGACGGGAAATTCCCGCCTGCAAAAGCAAACGCTGCTATTGATGCCTTAACAAAAGGTAAAGCAGTAAACCCAAAAGATGCTGAAATATTGGTAGCGCTGGGTAATGCTTACCGCTCACAATTAAAAAGTAACGAGGCTTATGAAGCTTACCAGGCTGCATTAGCACTTGATCCAAAATTGCCGGCCGCAAACGTAGCCTCAGGTGTATTATGGAGATATGCTGATAACTTCTCTGATTCTGAAAAACAATTTCAAGCAGCTATAGCTATTGATCCTAATTATGGCCCTGCTTACCGTGAATTGGCCGAAACTGACCTTACAGAGGCACAAACAAACATTAAAGTAGCATCTGCTAAAGTAAAAGAAGGTGTAGAAAACTATAAGAAGTTTTTAAGCTTAACAGATGAGTCGTTAGAGTCATTATTACGCTACGCGGATTTCCTGGTTAATGCAGGTGATTACGTTACTTTGCAAGAAGTTGCGACCAAACTTTCAAAATCAGCAACTATTAACGCACGTGTGTATCGTTATTTGGGTTATGCAGCGTACGAGAATAAAGACTACGCAGCTGGTTTAACTGCCATGAATAACTGGTTTGCAAAAGCACAACCTAACCGTATTTTACCACGTGATTACGGTTATTTAGGCCGTCTGCAAATAGCAAGCGGTAGTGATACGGCTAAAGGTGCAGAGAACTTAAAAAAATATGCCGAGTTAGATACAACCCAAGTACAAGATGCATATACTGAAATTGCTAAAATGTATTTTGCAAAAGGTAAATATCAACAGGCTGGAGACGCTTACCAGGCTATTATTGATAAAGTTCATGGTAAACCTTTGCTTATTGAGCATTTTTGGGCAGGATACAGCTATTATTATGAATTTGCTTTAAATCAGGCTCCGGCTTATCGTAAAAATAATGCGACTAAACCAGATTCTGCATTGCTAGTTAAGGCAGATACTTTATTGAGCCAATATGAACATGCAACACCTGCACCGGTAGTACAAGCGCTTTCAACACGTGCTTATATTGCCGACTATCGTGACACCCTCTATAACGACTTAAAAGGTATTGCTAAACCTCGTTATGAAAAAATAATTGAGGTGCTTGGTACAAAAGCTGCACCTTCGGCAGCCGAAAAGAAAGCTTTAGCTGCTGCTTATGCTTACTTAGGTAATTATGCCGAGTATCATGATAAAGATGATGCCAAAGCGATGGAATACTTTACCAAAGCAAAAGAGTTTAACCCGGATAATTCTTACGTCAAGTTCTACTTTGACCAAAAGGCAACACCCGCTACGCCAACAACACCGGTTAAAAAGGCCGGCACTAAATAATATTAAATAAAAAAGGCCTCAATTGAGGCCTTTTTTATTAACACACCATTTGTATATTTGCACCCATGGAAGTTCAAAGTTTACCGGTTAATTATTTACCCATCATTTTCCAAATGATAGTGGCTACAGGGTTTGTGGTTGGTACTATGTTTGTAACACACAAAATAGGCCCTAAGCGTGTAACTAAAGATAAATTAACCCCTTTCGAGTCGGGTATTGAGGTTATAGGTAATGCCCGTACACCTATATCTATTAAATACTTTTTGGTGGCTATCCTGTTTGTACTGTTTGATGTCGAGGTTATATTTATGTATCCCTGGGCAGTAAACTTTAAAGAGCTTGGCACTACCGGTATGTATGAGATGTTTATTTTTATGGGTACTTTATTGGCTGGTTTTATCTATGTCATAAAAAAAGGCGCTTTAAACTGGGATTAAACTGGGGCTGGCTGGCTTTGTTTAGAATTGTTCTAAATATATTTCCTATCGTTAATAGTGTATCAGATACAAGGTTTTTTATCATAAATTTGCGCTTTCTGTCCACCATTTTTGGATAGAAAATTGTAGTAATAGATTTCATGAGTGATATTCAAATAGTTGGTGCTCCTGCCGGTGTAGAGGGTTCAGGATTTTTTGCTACTTCGCTAGACAAAGCAGTAGGTTTAGCCCGCGCAAATTCTTTATGGCCATTACCTTTCGCAACGTCATGCTGTGGTATTGAGTTTATGGCTACCATGGCTTCACATTATGATTTGTCGCGTTTTGGTGCAGAGCGTTTAAGCTTCTCGCCACGCCAGGCAGATTTGTTGATGGTTATGGGTACCATAGCAAAAAAAATGGGTCCGGTATTGCGCCAGGTTTACCTGCAAATGGCAGAGCCTCGTTGGGTTATGGCTGTTGGTGCCTGCGCATCAAGCGGCGGTATATTTGATAGCTATTCGGTTTTACAAGGGATAGATGAAATTATACCGGTTGATGTTTACGTACCGGGTTGTCCGCCTCGCCCTGAAGCTATTATTGATGGCTTTATGTGTATCCAGGAACTGGTTAAAACAGAATCAACTCGCAGAAGAAACGAGCCTCAGTACCAAAAACTATTAGCTTCATACGGGATACAGTAATGGGTAAGATAACTAACGAAGAGCTTTTACAAAGCATCAATAGTAAATTTGAAGGACAAGTAACTGTAATTGGCGAGCCTTATGGTTTGCTGACCTTAGAGACCAACCCCGAAAGTATTATTGCATTACTAGGTTTTATAAAAACCGACCCTGCTTTACAATTTATTTATTTAACAGATATTACCGCGGTGCATTATCCTGAACAGGAAAAAAGCATAGGTGTAATTTATCATATACATAGCCTGGTAAATAATGTACGTGTACGTATAAAAGTATTTATTGATGGCGATAACTGCCACATCCCTACAGCTACAACAGTATGGGAGGGTGCAAATTGGATGGAGCGCGAAACGTATGACCTTTTTGGAGTAATATTTGACGGCCACCCTGATTTACGCAGAATATTAAATGTTGACGACATGACGGCTTTCCCGATGAGGAAAGAGTTTCCATTAGAGGATCCTAATCGTGTTGATAAAAAAGATTATTTTTTCGGAAGATAGCAAATGCAGAACCACCCGGTATATACAGATAACGATCCGCAAAGCGAGCCCTCAACACTCAATCTTGGGCCTACACACCCTGCAACGCATGGTGTGTTCCAGAATGTGCTGCAAATGGATGGGGAAAGAATTATAAGCGGTGTATCCACCATTGGATACATACACCGCGCTTTCGAGAAAATTGCAGAGCATCGTCCATTTTACCAGATAACCCCATTAACAGACCGTTTAAACTATTGCTCATCGCCCATAAACAATATGGGCTGGCACATGACGGTTGAAAAAATGTTAGGCATCGCCATGCCAAAACGTGTTGATTACCTACGCGTGATAGTGATGGAGCTTGCCCGTATATCAGATCACATTGTTTGTAATGGTGTACTGGGTGTTGATACCGGCGCGTTTACAGGTTTCCTGTATATGATGGAGTATCGCGAAGCTATTTATGAGATTTACGAAGAAGTTTGCGGTTCGCGCCTAACAACCAATATTGGCCGTATAGGCGGTTTTGAGCGTAACTTTAATAGTATAGCCTTTGCCAAGTTGCGTAAATTTTTGGTTGATTTCCCTAAGACATTAAAAGAGTTCGAATCATTATTTAACCGTAACCGCATATTTGTTGATCGTACCAGGGATGTAGCAGCCGTTACTGCCGAAGACGCGATAGCTTATAGCTGGAGCGGCCCGTTATTACGTGCTGCCGGTGTTGATTACGATGTTAGGGCCATGAACCCATACTCATCATACGAAGATTTTGATTTTGAAATACCTGTTGGCGACAATGGCGATGTTTACAGCCGCTTTTTAGTACGTAACGAAGAAATGAAACAAAGCTTGCGCATTATTGAGCAGGCCTTAGTAAAGCTGGAAAAAGAACCAACAGATATTTTCCATGCTGACGTACCTGAATTTTATTTGCCTCCAAAAGAGGATGTTTATAATAATATGGAAGCTCTGATCTATCACTTTAAAATTGTGATGGGCGAGATACCTACCCCTAATACCGAAGTATATCACTCGGTAGAGGGCGCTAATGGCGAGTTAGGTTTTTACCTGGTAAATGATGGTGGGCGTTCGCCTTACCGTTTGCATTTCCGCAGGCCA
>DHIR01000136.1:7549-8345 GCA_002403905.1 Mucilaginibacter sp. UBA4741 | reverse complement strand
ATATTAGGTTTCCGCATTACGGATATTATGTTTAACGGTACCGATGAGGATCTTAAACAAACCAACGTTACCCAACCTGCCATATTTTTGCACTCGGTTATATTAGCTAAGGTATTGCCTGGTTTTGCACCGGATATGGCAGCGGGACATTCACTGGGCGAATTCTCTGCACTAACAGCAGCCGGCGCTTTATCGTTCGAAGATGGTTTGCGTTTGGTTGCGGCACGGGCCAACGCTATGCAAAAGGCCTGCGAAATACAGCCTTCAACGATGGCCGCTATTTTAGGGTTAGATGATTTTACCGTTGAAGATATTTGCCACCGCATTAGCGATGTGGTAGTTCCGGCTAATTATAATTGCCCCGGCCAGCTGGTAATATCAGGCACCATACCGGGCATTGATAAGGCTTGCGAGTTAATGACTGCGGCCGGTGCAAAAAGAGCATTGAAGTTAAATGTCGGTGGCGCGTTCCATTCGCCTTTAATGGAGGCTGCAAGGGTTGAGCTGGAGCATGCCATTGTAAATACAGTTATCAATGAACCTATTTGCCGCATCTACCAAAATATTGATGCTAAGCCATACATTGATCCGGCACAGATAAAACATAATTTAATAGCACAACTTACCGGCCCGGTTAGATGGACCCAAACCGTAATGCACATGCTGGAGGATGGCGCAACGTCATTCACCGAGGTTGGCCCGGGCAATGTTTTGCAGGGCCTGGTTAAAAAAGTAGACCGGGCAATGCCAACGTCGAGTGCCTCATTACAATAATAATTTTTATAAGCCGCAAACT
>DHIR01000136.1:6565-7354 GCA_002403905.1 Mucilaginibacter sp. UBA4741 | reverse complement strand
AATACGTTTAATGCTGGCCCTGTTAGGTGCCAGTTTGTTGTTAACGGCAATTATTGTACGCGTAACTTACACTCCTGCCATCAATTTAACGCAAACAGCCCGGATGCTAGAGGATAATCTTCATAAAAAGGAAGATTACATTTACAAAGCCATTCAAACCCCCGAAAATTTTAATCGTTTTAAAAAACTAAATAACAATACCGGCGATGAAGCATTACACTGTATACAGGAGTTTACCACCAAGCGTGATATTTATGTACTAACATTCAATAATAATAACCTTGAATTTTGGAGCGGCATTAAATTTATACCGCAAAATGTTGCCGGTATAAGAGATGGCACCTCGTTTATCAAACCACCTAATAGTAATGGTTATTATGAGACCATTAAAAAAAGCGAAGACGATTTTTCTGTCCTCTTCCAGATACCCGTTAAAACAAGCTATGCTGTTCAAAACCAATATCTGCAAAACACCTTTGCCAAAGATCTGCTTAAAGACAATAACATTGATATAGCCGATATTACGGATAAGAATACCTATGCTGTACATAACACCAACAACACATACCTATTCTCTGTTAAAGTAAAATACAACGAAATTAATTATCGCTTTTTTTACCTCGAACTGGTTATTTGGCTGTTAGCTTTTATTGTAGTGTGCACACTTGTACAAAATATATGCACCTACCTGGTAAATAAGGGGTATTTGTTCTTATCATTTTTCATACTCGCATCTTTTATAGTAGCGCTTAGGTTTATTAACCTGCATTATAATTGGCCCAACTTTAC
>DHIR01000136.1:5416-6359 GCA_002403905.1 Mucilaginibacter sp. UBA4741 | reverse complement strand
GCATTATAATTGGCCCAACTTTACTTATAAGCTTGATCTTTTTAACCCCGATTTTTATTCGGGTGGCAAACTATACCCTACACTGGGCGATCTATGCATAAATATTTTAATACTTAGTTGGTTCAGCGCCTTTTTACACCGGCAACGCTTCAAATTATTAAAATACAGACCAGGAAACTTTACCAGCTACCTGATACTTATTGGCTGCATAATCGTCCTTATTATAACATCAACCGCGTTATTAAATATATTTCACGGGTTGGTTATACACTCAAAAATAAGCTTTGACGTAAATAATGTGCTTAATCTTTCTGTATATAGCCTATGCGGTTTGCTAATGTTATGCTTTAGCTTTTTTATATTTTACCTGTTAGGCGAGGTTTCTTTAACCGTTTGCAGTAAGCTTACCATACCTGTAAAAAATCAGCTAATTATATTTTGCATAAGCATTGTATTAACCACAGTAGGTTTCTTTTTTAACTGGAAAGAATTTACGTCGTTTTACATTCTTTGGGCGTTAATAGTACTCATACGGGCACAAGCCTACTATTATGACAATGGAAAGATCACCTCGCTTGCTTTTGCGGGGGTGCTTTTTATATGTTCCATTATATCATCATTAAGCCTTAATCATTTCGAATCGATAAAGGAAAAAGAAATACGCAAAGGTTTAGTAAAAAAATTAGAAAATCCCAATGATGCTACAGCCGATTATCTATTTAAAAAAATAGAAAAACACATCATTGTCGACCCTTTCATCATTAAGTATTTTAATGACACTGTGCACAATAATGACTATCTGAAAAATCGTTTTCAGAAACTTTACTTTGATGGCTACCTATCAAAATATGAGTTTAAGATACATGAGTTTAATGAGGCAGGGCAATCATTATCTGCCGATAAGAATTATTCGATAGATGTGTTTAAAGACCTGGTGCTGTAC
>DHIR01000136.1:0-5285 GCA_002403905.1 Mucilaginibacter sp. UBA4741 | reverse complement strand
TGTTTAAAGACCTGGTGCTGTACAGCTCATTTAAAGTGTCCAATTATTTTTACCGCGAGAATGAATCATTTGGCTTTCAAAATTACTTTGCCATACTTCCCGTTATCCAGAATGATAAAACGCTGGGATCAATTGTTATCGAGCTAAAATCTAAAGCGCTGCAAACATCAAACTATTTCCCCGAGTTGCTGATAGACGGACAAATAGAAGACAAGGACGATTTTAAAGATTACTCATACGCTTTTTATTCAGATCGTAAATTATTGTCGCAAAGCGGGAACTTTGTTTATAGTCTGCGGGCAAAACCTACTAAACGGCCTGTAAAAACTTTTATTTTTAAAGACACCAGCAACGTTAAACAACCCTGGTATGATCCATTTACTACCTATAGCCACTTAATATATAAAACTAACGAACGCAATCTTATAGTTGTAAGTAAAGAAAAGAACAAAGTTTTTTATATTATCACCTCGGTTACTTTCTTTTTTGTAATACTACTGATGTTTAGCCTGATAGTTATTATAATGAACTGGGCCTGGCTGAGGATTAAAATATTAACTATCACCAATAACAATATTAAATGGGGTTTTAAAGTAACGTTTGATAAGATACTTTATAAAACCCGCATACAATTTTCGATGGTGTTTGCTGTAGTAATAACTTTAATACTGGTAGGTATAATTACTTACATATCTATAAGTACCCAATACCAAACGCAGCAGGAAAGCATGATACGCGATAAAATTGCCAGGATAACTGCTGCTTTTGAGAATGGTTTTTTTGATAAGTACATGACCAAAATAAACGAGGAAAGCCAGATAGCGTTCGATGCTTTAGCCAGTTCCTACTCGTCAGACCTGGTTTTGTTTGACAGCCTCGGCGTGCTTCGTATTACTACGCAACCCCGGATATATGAGTATGGGCTAATTGCAAATCATATGAATGCCAAGGCTTTTATTAATTTACATAAACAATTTAAGTCTGAGTATATTGATGACGAGGTAATAGGCGGATTAAGCTATAAAACAGTATACGCCCCTTTAAGAAATGCTAAAGGCGAAACCGTAGCATTTTTGCAATTGCCTTATTTCTCAAACGAGGCTGATTACAAAGAACGTATTGGCTCATTACTTAATGTAATGATCAATATTTACGCTCTGATATTTATAGCCATCGGCTTATTTGCTGTAATTATTGCCCGCCAAATTACCAACCCGCTAAATTTTATACAGCAAAGTTTAAGTAAGACCATTTATGATAAAAAGAATGAACCAATACAATGGGACAGGGATGATGAGATTGGCGCGCTGGTAAAAGAGTACAATACCATGATAGCGGCACTAGAAGTCAGTGCGGCCAGGCTTGCTCAATCAGAAAGAGAAAGTGCCTGGCGCGAAATGGCAAAACAAGTTGCCCATGAAATTAAGAACCCTTTAACACCGCTAAAATTAGGTTTACAGTTACTGGAAAAATCATGGCGCGAAAAAGACCCCAAGTTTGACCAAAAGTTTGAGCGTTTCAGTAAGTCATTTGTTGAGCAAATTGAAAGTTTATCGCAAATAGCATCCGAGTTTTCGGCTTTCGCTAAGATGCCCGATACGCGCATGGAGCGTTTTAATGTGTTTGATGTAATAAGCCAGGCCGTTATCATTTTTAAACAAATGGACAATTTTAACATCATATACAGAGCACCAGAAACACCATTTTTTATACATGCTGATAGGGACCAGTTATTACGCTGTTTTAATAACCTGTTAAAAAACGCCATTGAAGCTACCCCGCCAGGAAGGTTTGGACTATTAGAGATCAACTATGAAATAACTGACGGAAACATACTGCTTACCGTTAAAGACAATGGCAATGGCATCCCTCAAAACATGAGCGAAAAAATATTCGAACCTAATTTTACCACCAAAAGCTCGGGCACCGGTCTTGGGCTGGCCTTTGTAAAAAACTCTATTGAAAATGCCGGCGGCAAGGTTTGGTTTGAAACCGAACAGGACAAAGGCACAACATTCTTCCTGAGCTTGCCTGCTGCTGTTTAAATTATTATTGGTAACTTACAGACAATTACGTAAATTGCCTATATAATATTCGGCGAAATATATCGTTATATTTGACTTAATTAATTAAAACAGCAAATCTTGAGGAAATACATATTACTCCTTCTATTTTGTACATTAGGTTTATCGGCATCCGCGCAGTTTTGGCGCAAAAAGCCAAAACCAGCACCTCCAGTAGTTTTAGAAGCCGTACAAACACAACCTGTAATAACATTTAACACTACTATTAATACATCAGCCCAAAATATACATGGAGTAGATTTGCCCCGCTCTGTATACAACCTGGAACTGGCCGAAGAGGTAGTTTTAAAAGAAGCAAAACACAATATGCGTTTCAGGATATACAATTTAGCCAGCTATAATTTTAGCGATCTGGCTGCTTTGTATTTGCAGCAAAACCGTTTTTCTGAAGCTAAATGGTATTTATTACAAAGTAATGCTATTGCTCGCCAAGCCGAAAATACCAGGCATTTGCTGGATAACTTATTTGTTTTAGCCGATATAAAAACCACTATCGGCGAAATACCATTGGCAATGGTTGATTTACAGGAAGCACATGATATAGCCATGGCAAAAGGCATGCAAACTGATCTTACCGCAATAGATAAAAAAATAAAGTATTTACAAACCAACAAAATAGCGGCTGTAAAAGCAGAGTTACGCTATGCTGAAGCTGTAGAAATTGCTAACAGCAAAACCCCAATAAACTAAACTCCGTTTATAACAATTAAGTAAAATACTTAGGGGAATAACAAAACAGTAAAACATTATTGTAATATTGTTACTTGTTATTAGTCTTATAGTAAGGGATGGAATTTTATCATCTCTTTTTTTACATTTAGTAATTAAATAATAGGCACAAGTATTGATGTACCAAATAATAATACCGCAATTAACGTTAGTAAAAGATATGTTCAAGAGATTTTATTTTGTGTTGGCCATTGGTGCCGCACTAGCTTGCAAGGCAGCTCCTGCTAAACCGGTTGACGTACCGGGATCAAATAATTTACAACCCACCGAGCAGCAAAGCATGGTTTGTAAAACTGTAGCTAAATTTATATCGCAATACAACTATAAAAAGGTTGAGTTGAATGATTCTTTATCGGCAGTGATCTATAATCGCTATATTAAAAGTTTGGACGAGGGCCACAACTATTTACTGGCTACAGATATTAAAGACTTTGATAAATACAAAAATTCGCTGAGCGATGATATCAAAAATGGCAATTTGAATGATATATATTATATGTTCAATGTGTTTCAAAAAAGATACGAAGAGCGTATAAAATATTCGATAGCGCAATTGGATAAGAACTTTGATTTCACTCAAAAAGAATCATTTACTTATGACCGTGCAGACCTGCCATGGGTTGCATCTGAAAGCGCCATGAATACCGAGTGGACAAAGCGCGTAAAATACGACTTGCTTAACTTAACCATTGCCAGCACTGATATGGCTAAAAACAAAGAGAAGCTAAAAAAACGTTATGAAGACCTGCTATTGCAAAACGGTAAGTTAAACACAAATGATGTTTTCCAGATATTTATGGATGATTTTACCGAAGCGATCGATCCGCATACCAATTACTTCGATCCATTCCATGCAGCACAATTTAATATGGAGATGTCAAGATCATTACAAGGTATTGGCGCGACGTTACAAAGTAAAAATGAATATGTAACCATAGAATCAATTGTTGCCGGCGGCCCTGCCGATAAAAGCCATCAAATAAATACCGGCGACCGTATATTAGCCGTTGCACAAGGCAAAGACGGCGAGTTTCAGGATATAATTGGCTGGCGTCTTGACAATGCCATTAAACTAATACGTGGCACAAAAGGCACTGTAGTTAAGCTTAAAATTTTGCCTCAAGGCAAAGCAATATCAGATCAGCCTAAAATTTTAGAGTTGGTTCGCGAGAAAATTGTTTTAAAGGACGCATTGGTTAAGCAGGAAATAAAAACCTACAACAGTAATGGTAAAACATACAAGATCGGTATAATTAACGTGCCTGCTTTTTATGCTGATTTTGCCGCTTACCGTGCAGGCGACCCTAACTACCAAAGCACCACCCGCGATATGAAATTAGCATTGGATACCCTTAAGCGTGCAAATGTTGATGGTGTTATTGTAGACTTACGCGAGAATGGCGGTGGTTCATTAAACGAAGCCATATCAACTACCGGTTTATTTATAAAAACCGGTCCGGTAGTGCAGGTTAGAGATAGCCAGGAACAAATAGATGTTAACAAAGACGAAGACCCATCAATAGCATACGCTGGCCCTATGGCTGTATTGGTTGATCGGTTTAGCGCGTCAGCATCCGAGATTTTTGCAGGCGCGATACAAGATTACGGCCGCGGCTTAATCATCGGCACCCAAACTTATGGTAAAGGCACGGTGCAAAACGAGATAGACCTGGATAAAGTAATTACGCCATCTATTGCCGAGAAATTAGGCTTAACTGCAAGTAGCGGTAAAAAACCGATATCAACAGGTAGCGAAAATAATTTCGGGCAGTTAAATTTAACTATTGCTAAGTTTTATCGCATTAGTGGCAACTCCACCCAACATAAAGGCGTTATACCTGATATCCAGTTTCCGTCATTAATACCACTGGATAAATATGGCGAAGACACGGACCCATCAGCCTTGCCTTTTGATGTTATCCCTAAGAGCGAGTATGTTAAAGCAGGTGATTTATCTGCTGCTATTCCGCAGTTAAACAAATTGCACGAGCAACGTGTAAGCACCAGCGCAAGCTACAAAGCGTTTACACAAACAATTGCTGATTACAGGAAAAGCGAGAAAGAAAAATCTGTATCGCTTAATGAAGAGCAGCTTAAAAAACAGCGTAATGATGATGAGCAAAGAACATTGAACCGTGATAATGACCTGCGCGTAGCATTAGGTTTTAAACCTTTAAAGAAAGGAGAGGCAAAACCTAAAAAAGAGGATCTTGATCCTTTAAAACTTGAAGCAGGCCAGATTTTAGTAGATTATATTAACCTGGATGGTAAAGTTACCAGGGTTGGTGCGGTTATTAAAAAGTAAATTATCGTACTGATATATTAAAAAGATCCCGGCCACAAACCGGGATCTTTTAGGTTTAAAACCAATTTTGTGCTGGCTTTGTTAGATGTAGAGACGCAATACTTTGCGTCTCTACATCTGCGTCTCCAAACAGCAATGCAATCGAGGCTGTATCATAAATCATGATC
>DHIR01000202.1:11011-11936 GCA_002403905.1 Mucilaginibacter sp. UBA4741 | reverse complement strand
CATAAATATCTAATTGCGGTTGGTACTTGGCGTATAACGTTGGGTTATAAGTTTTGGTAAGGCCCACTAACGCATTAAACAGGGATATTCCAAATTGTATCTCACCACTATTGGCGCTTTGCTTATTATCTTTAAATATAGTGTAGTGATAGTTAAGCGAGTTAGTTATATAATCTGCCACGCGGCTAACTGCTTTGTCGGCCAGGGCCTTTTCGCCTATGCGATAAGCAGTTTCGGCCATATAAAATTTACGCACGGCAACTTCCTGTATCGGGATAATATCAGGCATTACATCATTAAATTTACGCAAGGTATTTTTAGCCAGATCGGTATGGCCTTCTTTCTGCAAACCTTCGGCCAGGTTTAAATATACGCGGTTAATTAACGGGTAAAACTGGGTTAATGATTCATGGTCAAGGTAACTGGCTGTTTTAAAATTGCCGTATTTAAACTTGTTAACCAGGTTATTATACATTACCATGCTATTGGTAGCTTCTAACGGTGCAGCGCTTGTATCAGGTTTTAGTGGTAATAAACGGAATGCAAAACCTTCGTTATACATGTATTTACCCAAGCCCATCATATTATCGGGCGGGCAGGTTACGGTAAAATAAACAGGTCTTTTCCAATTATTGTGTGCCAGTATATCCATCATGGCCAAATTATCTTTAGTAACAAAACTACCCGGATAGGTAAAATCCATTTCAGGTATTATCTGATTCTTTTTTTCGGCAGGTAAAGTGCCGGTTTTTATAATATCATCTGCATTTACGGTGATCTTAAAGTTTTTGGTAGGCAGATAATTTGAAGAGCTGCCATCTTGCAACTGCGCCATAACATCTTTATTGTCTGATGTTATAAATTCAAACACATCTTTTAACTCTAATGATCCCGGTATTTTGGCATCGTTATAATAGATCACATC
>DHIR01000202.1:1306-10958 GCA_002403905.1 Mucilaginibacter sp. UBA4741 | reverse complement strand
AGATCACATCGCGGGTGCCGTTTTTGTATTTGCTGTCGGTCATAGTAAGCGGCAACGGTGCCGACTCATTCATCCTGGTTTTCATTTGTTTAATGTACCAGTCTGTACCCAGTAAGCTTAGGTTTACAATACGCACATCCGGGCGCACATTTTCCACCTCCTGTATGTACCAAAGCGGGTAAGTATCATTATCGCCATAAGTAAACAGTATGGCATTTGGCGCGCACGAGTTAAGGTAGTTATAAGCCATGTCATGCGGCGTAAGTTTGGTAGAGCGGTCATGATCGTCCCACTCCTGGTTAGCCATTAAAATTGGGCCTACACTTAAACAAACTACTGTTGATAATATAGCGGTGTTTAACTTTCTTTCTTTTTTGCTTAGTAGATCGGCAATGCACAATACAGCCAAACCTATCCAGATAGCAAAGGCATAGAATGAACCTGCATAAGCATAATCACGTTCGCGCGGTTGTAAAGGGTCCTGGTTAAGGTATAGTAATATGGCTATGCCGGTAAAAAAGAAAAGCACCCCAACCACACCTGCATCTTTTTGATTACGTTTAAAGTGGAAATAAACACCTATCAAACCTAATATCAACGGCAAAAAGAAAAGACGGTTATAGCTTTTGCTTTTAGTGACAGAATAGGGCAGCGCCTTGTTGAAATTCCAGCCGCTTATCCAGTCGCCATCTATACCTTTTGCCTGTCCGTCCATTTCGTTAGCGCGGCCAACAAAGTTCCAAAGGAAATAGCGGGTGTACATTTGGTTAACCTGCCAGGTAAAAAAGAACGAAAGATTATCGGCAAATGTTGGGCTTTGCCCTTCATCTAAATGCACCCAATCTTTATAAAATTGCGGATCTCCTGCCTTCTCGCTAAACATCCGCGGGAAGATGGTGTTCCTGTCGTAAATGGTGTTTTGTTTTTTACCTATGATTTCGTACTTAGTTTCGCCACGGCGATAGATGTTCGCACCCTCGGTTTGGTCAATAGGTTTCGAATCGAAAAACTGGCCGTATAATAATGGTGTGTCGCCGTACTGATCACGGTTTAAATACCCGTTTAAAGCAAAGGCATCCTGCGGATTACTGTTATTTAAATTGGTGCCTGCTTTGGCGCGAATAACGATCATCACAAACGAGCTGTAGCCAAATAATATAAACGCGGTACAAACTAAAAAACTGTTTAAGGCGAAACGTTTTTCGCGTATTTTAACAGCATACTCCAATATAGCAGCTATTACTATCGCCATTATAAAACCTATTATACCTGCACTAATAGTTAGTGTGGCAACAAAGCAGGCTGCCGCGATAATAATAGTAGTATTTGATGGCTTAACAGTATAAACTATACCCGCGATTATGGTAGCGAATAGCAAAAGAAAAAACGCTATTGCCCCACTGCCGAAACCAAAGCCCAGGGTGTTTACAAAAAACAGATCGCTGAAAGCGGCGCCTTTTACGGTGTATTGTATTATGCCCCATAACACTGCCGCTACTATTACCACACCTAATAAAAAAGCTTTAATAGTACCCCAGGTGCTTGCCTCTTTTGATTTACGGAAGTAAATTACCAGCGCTATAGCCGGTATTACCAGTAAGTTTAATAAGTGGATACCTATAGACAGGCCCATTACGTAGGCTATGAAAATGATCCATTTATCGGCATTGGGTTCGTCTGCATGGGCATCCCACTTTAATATGGCCCAAAATACAATGGCCGTACACAATGATGATTGCGCGTAAACTTCCGACTCGACCGCCGAGAACCAGAACGTATCAGAAAAAGCGTAAGCTAAAGCGCCTACCATACCGGCGCCCATAATTAGTATAATATTGGTGATGTGCAGGTCTTCCTCTTTTTTAACGAGGATCTTTTTTGCCAGCGCGGTGATGGTCCAGAACAAAAATAATATGGTAGCGCCGCTGGCTAATGCCGATGCGGTGTTTGTCCAGTAGGCTACTTTAGTAACATTACCCATTGATAATAAGGAGAATACTTTACCTATCATGGTAAACAATGGCGCGCCCGGCTGGTGTGCTACCTGGAGGCGATAGGCGCAGGCAATAAACTCGCCGCAATCCCAAAAACTGGCAGATGGCTCAAGTGTTAAAATGTAGGTTAATGAGGCAACAAGGAAGGCTAACCAGCCAAACAGGTTGTTAATTTTATTATATTTCATTTCGAAATTATATAGGTAATGGGTTTTATCAAGCCCGAAAGTAATAAAACTAACCTGATGTTGTAGTTAGGTTGAGAAGGATTTAGCATATTTTAACATTCACTCCAGCCCCTCCCAAACTCTCCCCGGTAGGGAGAGCTTTAAAATTCGAACTTAAAGTCGCCCCTGCCGGTCCGAAGGACTCCTATGGAGGGGAGATTATTCACGAATTATTATGTTTTGGTGTTTATGAAGGCTACGCCGTTTAGAGGGGGCTAATTTTTTTTAAATTTAGATTTTGAAGTTGAAAATTTCATCCTATATTTGCATTCCTTTTCGGAACGTATGTTTCGGAGGTGGAGATTGCCCGATAGTATAAAGGTAGTACAACGGTTTTTGGTACCGTTTGTCTAGGTTCGAATCCTGGTCGGGCAACAATTAGTGATTTTTCACCGATGATTATTTTTTCAAAGGTGTTCAAGAGAAAAGTTTCGGATTTCGGATTTCGGATTTTTGATTTCGGATTTATTTCTGATTGAAAAATTGAAATCCGAATTGTTTTTTATAGCTATAGGTACAAATTAACCAAATTCGAAATCGAACATTCGAAATTCGAAATCAAAAGATGCCATTACAGTTTAACACAGTTAAATTATTTGCAGGTTCCGGATCGAAAGATCTGGCACACAAAATTGCTGATGCTTATGGTCATGATCTGGGCGATTCTGCCTTATCGCGTTTTAGCGATGGCGAGTTTCAGCCAAGTTTTAATGAGTCGGTACGTGGCTGCGATGTTTTCCTCATAAATTCTACCCAGCAGCCTACAGATAACTTAATGGAGTTATTAATGATGATAGATGCCGCCCGTCGTGCATCAGCCCATCACGTAAACGCCGTTATACCTTATTTTGGTTTGGCAAGGCAGGACAGGAAAGACCGCCCGCGTGTTGCTATAGGCGCTAAGCTGGTTGCAAATTTATTGGTAGCCGCGGGTATTGACCGCATCATGACCATGGATTTGCATGCCGCGCAAATACAAGGATTTTTTGATATCCCGGTAGATCACCTGGATGGATCAATAATTTTTGTGCCTTATATAAAAGGCCTTGAGTTAAGTAAATTAACCATTGCTTCGCCGGATATGGGCGGATCATACAGGGCACGTGGCTTTGCCAAGTTCTTTAATGCCGAAGTGGTGATTTGCGATAAACAACGTAAACGCGCCAACGAAATTGAATCAATGACCCTGATAGGTGACGTTACCGGCCAGGACATTGTGTTGATAGATGATATTTGTGATACCGCACGTACGTTAGCAAAAGCGGCGCAACTGATCATGGATAAAGGTGCCGCAAGTGTACGCGCGGTATGTACGCACCCGGTATTATCCGGCAATGCTTACGAAACTATTGAAAACTCTGCCCTGGCAGAACTGATAGTTACTGATACCATACCGCTAAAATACGCCAGCCCAAAGATAACCGTGTTATCAACCGGCGATTTGTTTGCTAAAGCGATAATGAATGTAAACGAGCATGGCTCTATAAGCCAGCTTTTTAAAGTAGAATAGTTGGTCCATAGACGATGGTCGATAGTCCATGGTCTTATAAAAAGTAAAAAAAAAAATTCTATGGTCTATTGACCATGGACTTTTCAAAATATCCTTACGCGATGTAAGGCTTAACAAATAAATAATAAATAATTAAAAATGAAATCAATTGCTATTAGCGGTTCTCCAAGAGAGAACGTAGGGAAAAGAGACGCGAAAGAGCTGCGTTACCAGGCTTTGGTACCGGCAGTGCTTTACGGTGGTGCAACACAAACCCACTTTTCGGTGTCCGCAGCTGATTTGAAACCCGTAGTTTATACTCCGGTTGTTCATTTCATCGACCTTGACATTGCTGGTGTTAAATCACAAGCTATTATTAAAGATTTGCAGTTCCATCCATTAACTGAGCAGATCATCCACGTAGACTTTTTATTATTGGATCAAAAGAAACCTATCGCTATCCAGATCCCTGTACGTTTAACAGGTACTTCTCCGGGTGTTAAAGGAGGTGGTAAACTGGTTCAAAAATTACGTAAACTAAACATCAAAGCATTGCCTAAAGATCATTTAGACTTTATTGATGTTAGCATTGCCGAGTTAGAAGTTGGTAAATCTGTTAAGGTTTCTGAGTTAAGTTTCCCTAACCTTACTATCTTAAACAGCAAAGAAGATACTATTATTTCTGTAACAACCTCGCGGGCATTACGTCAGGCTGAGCAAGAAGCAGCAGCTGGTGGTAAAAAATAAACCCCCTAACCCCCTGAAGGGGGAATAGAAATTAAAAGCGATTGGTGTAAGCCAGTCGCTTTTTTTGTTTAATGTTGATATATTCGCAGTTAATCAGCTCCCCCTTTAGGGGGTTGGGGGGTGTATGAGTCCCTATTTTAGTAAGTATTTTAAAAAGGCTAAACCGGCTATAAAACCGGTGCCTGTTAGTAATAGTATGAAATATCTGGTAGTTGGTTTAGGTAATATTGGCCCCGAGTATGCTGATACAAGGCATAATATTGGGTTTATGATATTGGATGAAATGGCAAAGCAGGAGGGAGCAAAGTTTCATAACATGCGCCTGGCTTACTATACCGAAGTAACCCACAAGGGCCGCACCCTGCATTTAATAAAACCAACCACTTACATGAACCTTAGCGGTAAGGCCCTTAACCACTGGATGAAGGAGCTAAAGATCCCGGTAGAAAATGTGTTGGTATTGGTTGATGATATTGCGTTGCCATTAGGTACCCTGCGCCTAAAGCCCAAAGGCAGCGCCGCCGGCCATAATGGCTTAAAACATATTGAAGCTACTTTAGGCAATAACGAATACGCCCGCCTGCGTTTTGGCGTTAGCGATAACTACCCCAAAGGCCACCAGGTTGATTACGTTTTAAGCGGATTTGATGCTGATGAACAACCCGAACTACCTGCCCTGATAGACAAATCAATAGAAATAATAAAAAGCTTTGCCGCGATAGGGACGGAGCTGACGATGACTAAGTTTAATAAATAAATTCATGAAAACATTAATCATGCATCCTCAAAATAAAGAGCAGGTGATTGCTTTAAAGGCATTAGCTAAAGCCATGAAAATTAATGTAGAGATGGATCCTTATGATCCCGAATTTATAGCAATGGTAAAGACAGCAGAGAAAAACGGTAATTATATGGAGATCGATCCAAATAATGTCCGGAACAGTTTGAACTTAAAATAGTATAGAGATATAAAAATTAAATTTTACCCCATGAAAGTTTACGGTATCACCAATTGCAATACAGTTAAAAAAGCGCTAGACTGGTTTAAGGCCAACCAGGTTATTTATGAGTTTCACGATTTTAAAAAATTAGGCATAAGCCCGGAGAAACTACAGGAGTGGGACACCAAAGCCGGTTACGAAAAATTCATGAACAAAGCAGGCCTTACCTGGAAACAATTGGACCCTGCGACCAAAGAGAGCATCAAAACCAAAGCAGATGCCTTGCAATTACTACAACATAAAACCAGCATGATAAAAAGACCCGTTATTGAAGATGGCGGCTTCTTATTTTTCGGGTTTGATGAAGCGGTTTACAAGCAGCATTTTGGTAAATAATCCGTAGAGACGCAATACTTTGCGTCTCCGTGCAAGATGTTGACCGCGTCTCCGTGCAGGATGTTTTTTGGTCTCTATGACGGCATTCGTTATGAGACGCAAAGTATTGCGTCTCTACGGTGTTGTAATAATTTGCTTACGTACAATTCTGTGCGCTTATTTTTATATTTTTACGCTTCAAATTAAAATTTAACTGAATGAAATTTAACATTACCGCCGGTTTAATGCTGGCTTTTTGCGCAGGTTTGGGCACCGCTAATGCACAAACTACCCCACCAATCAGGACACAGGCGGGTACACCTGCTGTTGCACAACCAACTCGTGCCGGCCGTGCTGTCGAGGTTATTGATCCTAATGCCCCGCCAACCAAGTATGATTACCACGAAACCTGGAAACCATCTTTCTATACCAAAAATGGTAATGATGTGCGCGCCGCCGATGGCCAACCCGGCCCTAAATACTGGCAAAACCGTGCCGACTATCAGCTAAACGCAACCTTGCATGAGGATGCTAACGAGGTTGTTGGTACAGAGATTTTAACCTATACCAATAACAGCCCGCAAAAACTGGGTTTTTTATGGATGCAGTTAGATCAGAATTTATTCAAGCAAGATTCGAGAGGTGTAAAACAAGTACCGCTGGATAATACCGGTAACCCACGCAGCCGTAACTGGGGCCAGGGCCAGGTATTTGATGCCGGTTACAAAATAAAATCTGTTAAAGTATTGAGCGTTGTTAAGGGTAAAACCACTGCCGCTGTTGATGCAAGGTTCATGATTAATGATACCCGTATGCAGGTGTTTTTGCCAAGCCAGCTGGCTGCCGGTGGCGGACAATTGAAACTGAAAATAGAATATTCATTTGTATCGCCTGATTATGGATCAGACCGTATGGGTATTATTTTACAGGGTACAGAAAAGGGCCAGTCTAAAAATGGAAAGATCTTCCAGGTAGCGCAATGGTACCCACGTATGTGCGTGTATGATGATCTGCAAGGTTGGAACACATTGCCTTATACCGGCGAGAGCGAATTCTACTTAGAGTATGGCGATTTTGATATCAACATAACCGCTCCCGCTAAAGACATTGTAGTTTGCTCTGGCGACTTATTGAACCCAAAAGACGTATATACCCCCGAACAACTTAAACGTTGGGCACACGCCGCGCAAAGCGATAAAACGGTAATGATCCGCACGGCAGATGAAGTTACCAACCCGGCTTCCCGTCCCGCAGGAAAAAAAGAACTGACCTGGCACTTCCAGATAAAAAACGCGCGTGATGCTTCATGGGGCGCTTCGGCATCATTTATTGTTGATGCCGCTAAAATGAATTTCCCAAGTGGTAAAAAAACCATGGCTATATCAGCCTATCCAATTGAAAGCAGCCTTGCAGGCGGCGGTCAATGGAGCCGTAGTACAGAGTTTATTAAAGGATCAATCGAGTATAACTCTAAAAAATGGTTTGAGTTTCCTTACCCTAATGCTACCAGCGTTGCCGGTAAAGCAGGCGGTATGGAGTATCCCGGCATTGTGTTTTGCAGCTTAGGCGGCGGCTGGGGCGTAACCGATCATGAGTTTGGCCATACCTGGTTCCCGATGATCGTAGGATCAAACGAGCGTTTGTACGGCTGGATGGACGAAGGTTTTAATACTTTCCTTAATACATTATCAACCAAAAACTCATTAAACGGCGAATTTTACCGCGCTACAACCCCGGAGCGCCAAATAGCTACCTGGGGCTCTTTTACCAGGCCGACATTAGAGCCAATATTGAGCAATCCTGATAACCTTAAAGAAACTAACAACGGTACCTTATTATACAGCAAACCAAGCGCGGGCTTAGTTTTACTGCGCGAGCAGATATTAGGCCCCGAGCGTTTTGATTTCGCGTTTAAAACCTACATCGCCCGCTGGGCATTTAAGCACCCGTCACCTGATGACTTTTTCCGTACGATAGAAAATGCATCGGGCGAGAGCCTGCAATGGTTCTGGAGAGGCTGGTTTGAAAATACATGGCGCTTAGATGTTGCTGTCCGCGATGTTAAATATCCGGGTAACGACCCAACCAAAGGTGCTATCATTACTTTAGATAACCTGGAGAAAATGGCTATGCCGATTGTACTGGATATTAAATTTGTGAGCGGTAAAGTTGAGCGTGTAAATTACACTGCCGAAGTATGGGAGCGTAACGTTACCTGGTCGTTTAAATACCCATCAACCGAAGCGATAGAATCAGTTACTTATAACCCTGATGCTACGCTACCGGATTATAATCCATCCAACAACGTTTGGAAGAAATAAAAACAGAAACCCGGTTTAGCCGGGTTTTTTGTTGGAGATCAATTTGTAAAATAGTTAATGTAATAAAGCTTCGCCAACTAATATTGGCGAAGCTTTATTATTTATCAAAATTTGGTAAATAATTTTTTTTACCTAAATTTGGTAAACAAAATATCAATGCGGGTTATTATAGAAGATGGTTACCTGGCAACGCTTTATGCAAACGGGCAAAGTTTAGGCAGGCCCAAATTTGGCCATCAAATTGAACTGGCTTTTATAAAAAGGGTTATCCAGATAGAGCAATCGCCAGATACTAATACTTTAAGGCAGATCAAGTCATTACATTTCGAGCAGCTTAAAGGAAGTTTAAAAGGTAAAAATTCTATCCGTGTTAAAGATGGTTTTAGATTGATATTTAGGGTTGAGAATGATGGTAATAACAAACGAATTGAAATAATAGCGATAGAAGAACTTAATAGTCACTATGCAAAATAGATAACGTTATGGAAAATGTAGTTGATAAAGACGGAACGATATTAAGAACACCAATAGCCTTTCACCCGGGCGGATTTTTGCTGGAGGAGGTGGAAGAAAGAGGATTAAAAAAAACCGAGCTTGCCAAAAGCCTAGGTTTACTGCCTGGCAATTTAAGCGAGCTATTTAAAGGCAAGCGCCACATTAATGCTCGCATGGCCGTACGGCTAGAAAAAATATTAAATATAAGCGCCGAGTATTGGATAGGCTTACAAACCACCTACGATCTAAATATAGCGAGAGAGTTGGAGCACGTTTAATTAAAATAACTATTCAAACATTGGTACTATAATTGAGTAATTTTAACTGTATAATTACTACACTTATGAAACGCTATATCGGAATTATTGTATTACTGCTGATAGCCTGCACCGCCAACGCGCAGTGGGTTATTAAAGGAGAAATAGTTGAAGCCGGCACCCATGATAGATTAGCCAACGTTTTTGTTCATGATACCAACAACAAGCAGGTGGCGCTGGCCGATAAGAACGGTAGATTCGAGATAAAAAGCGATTTAAACCACCTGATCATTTTTGACTCGCCGGGCTATATATCTGATAGTGTTTTTATTATAAATGCCAGACCTTTAACTATCGAATTGAGGTCGATAGGCGTTGCTTTAATGCAGGTTGATATTAATGCCACCAATAAAAGAACTTTTGATCCACGGGTTGAATACCCGGACGTATATAGAAAGAGTAAGGTGTATGTAATGTCGCCAAGTACCTGGTTCTCTAAAGAAGGTAAGGATGCCCGCCGCATCAAACGCTACTTTGATAACGAAGAACGCGAACGTTATATTGAAAAATATTATACAGCCCGTTATGTAGCCTCGCTTGTACCATTAAAAGGGATAGAGCTGCAAAACTTCATGGCTATTTATCGCCCCACCTATGCTTATGTGAAGAATAATAATGGGCCAACCTTAGCCATGTACATTAACGACTCTTACCAAAAATATAAGGCTTTACCCCTGGAGAAAAGGCACTTGCAGGATTTGAACGGGAAGTAAAAAAAGACTTGTCATTGCTGTAAGGGTTTAGTA
>DHIR01000202.1:0-1103 GCA_002403905.1 Mucilaginibacter sp. UBA4741 | reverse complement strand
TACTAAACCCTTACAGCAATGACATATATGAGAACTATTAGATATTTTTAGCCAACCAATCACCAACTTCGCTGGTTTTGTAGGCTTTGTTTTTGCCGGATAGGTCCTCGGTTACTATACCTTCGGCTAATGATTTATTTACCACTTCGCGTATTAATTCTGCTTCTTCTTTTAGTCCGAACGCATCCTCAAACATCATAGCGGCTGATAGCACAGTTGCTAACGGGTTAGCAATGTCTTTACCTGCTGCCTGAGGGTAAGAACCGTGTATAGGCTCGAATAACGAGGTGTGCACACCAATTGATGATGACGGCATTAATCCCATTGAGCCTGATATTACAGAAGCCTCATCGGTTAAAATATCGCCGAATAAGTTCTCGGTAATTAATACATCATAGCTGCTTGGCCATTGTACCAGACGCATAGCCACGGCATCAACAAACTCATAGCTAACAGTTACTTCAGGATAATCTTTTTCCATATCCTGTACGGTTTCGCGCCATAAGCGAGAAGTTTCTAATACGTTGGCTTTATCTACGCAGCAAAGTTTTTTGCTGCGGGTCATGGCCATTTCAAAACCTAGTTTAGCCAGGCGTTGTACTTCCATGCGGGTATAGGTACAGGTATCAAAAGCGGTGTTGCGATCTTCTGATCTGCCGCGCTCACCAAAGTAGATACCACCGGTTAGCTCGCGTAAAATAATCAAATCTGTACCTTCAATACGCTCTCTTTTTAATGGCGAATTATCAATTAACGATGGGAAAGTAAACGTTGGGCGTACGTTAGCAAACAGCCCCAGTTTTTTACGCATTTTCAATAATCCTTGTTCAGGGCGTACGGTAGCTTTTGGGTCATTATCAAAACGCGGGTGGCCGATAGCGCCAAACAAAACAGCATCTGCAGCCATACAAACCTCGTGTGTCGAATCCGGGTAAGGCTCGCCAACGGCATCTATGGCGGCAGCGCCGGTTAAAGCGGCTGTCCAAACAATTTCGTGATTAAATTTCTTTGCTACAGCGTTGGATACTTTAACGGCCTGGTCAATAACCTCTGGTCCAATTCCATCTCCTGCTAAAAGGGCGATATTAAGTTTCATTTTATTT
>DHIR01000025.1 GCA_002403905.1 Mucilaginibacter sp. UBA4741 | reverse complement strand
TTTTAATCGCACAACACGTTATAAGTAATTAATAATTTATACGATGTGTCATTGGCAGCGCCGGCGAAGGATCTGCAAACTATGCATTCGCCGCTCGACAGCACTCAATATAATAGTTCTTCGCTATCGCTCAGCGTACAAAAAGAGCTTTTAGTAGAATTACAACTTCGTCAAATCAACCGATTTCTTTTCTGTTATCCTATCCCCATCCCTAAAAAATGGCGCGTCTTTGTGGCGAAAACTCGATAGTATCTTTTGAAAAACTGCCGAATACTTTTTCCAGTTAGATTTTTCGCATTTAAGTGCTACTTCGTATATGCTGTTATCCAACTCGAATATCATGGAATAGGTTAAATAAGATTTATCATTTACCTGTGCATAGTATCTGCCAAAATAGGTTTCCTTAGTTTCGTAGATTAGTTTGTTTATGGAGTATCCCTGTACTATTTCAGTATTATCGCTTTTTAGTTGTTTATAAACTTTTTTTAAGTAGCTATTGATGTTTACGTCTTTTGATTTGGCAGTTTTTACCACTGCAAAAACAGTGGTACTATCTGTATTATCTAAATAAGAGCAAAAAATATAACCCTTATTGTGGGCAAAAGGTTTCCATGACGGCGGCAGGCAAAACCTGTCCTGGGCGGTATCAATACATTTCCAGGTTTCGGTTTTTAATAGGTCGGCGGTACTTAGGGTATCGCTGCTGTTTGCTGTATCGCTTGTTTTGCCAGAGCTGCAGCTAAATGTAAATAATGCAACTGCTAAAAAAATAACGTAGGTGTATTTCATGCGTCAAATTTAATAGTTAAAATTCTAACTCCAATAACATAGGGCAATGGTCAGAGTGTTTGGCTTCGGGCAATATGGCTACACGTTTTATGTTTTCTTCCAGCTCTTTGCTAGCCATGGCATAATCAATGCGCCAGCCCAGGTTTTTAGCGCGAGCGTTAAAGCGGAAGCTCCACCAGGTATAATTATGTGGTTCTTTATTTAGGTGACGATAGGTGTCTACATACCCCGACTCGATAAAGTTCTCCATCCACTCGCGCTCCTCTGGTAAAAAACCTGACGAGTTGGCGTTTGATTTTGGGTTATGGATATCAATTGGACGATGGCAAATATTATAATCGCCGCAAATAACTAATCGCGGATGATCAACTTTTAGCAAAGTCAAATACTTGCCAAACTCGTCCAGGAAACGGAACTTAAATGCCTGCCTGTCCTCGCCGCTTGAACCCGACGGGAAATAAACACTCATTACCGATACCTCATCAAAATCCACGCGGATGTTGCGCCCCTCGCGATCAAAATCGGCAATACCGCAGCCATATTCAATATGGTTAGGCGTACGTTTGCAAAATATAGCAGTGCCACTATATCCTTTCTTCTCTGCCGGGAACCAATAGTGCTGGTAACCTAATTGCTCAACCAGGTGCAGGTCGGTTACTACCTCAGGCGTAGCTTTAATTTCCTGCAGGCAAACTACATCAGCATCGGTAGCCTGCAACCAGGCTAACCAGTTTTTATTGATAGCAGAGCGGATGCCGTTAACATTGTAAGTGATTATTTTCATACCCCCTAGCCCCCTAAAGGGGGAACTTTTTTAAATGGTTAATTAATATTAATCTAAAATTGTTTAGTCAAAAAACTCCCCCTTCAGGGGGCAGGGGGGTTAAAGTCCTAATAATTTATCCAGATCCTTACACTCGCCTTTTTTCAGTACCGTAACTGTCATCGGTACGTTTTCAAGCGGGCGGTCACGTTCGTCTTTTTTAACACCGGCTATGCGGTCAACCATATCAATGCCGGTTATTACTTCGCCATATACGGTATAGCCCTGGTCCAGGTGAGGTACGCCGCCAACGGTCTTATAAATTTCGCGTTGGGCTACAGGTATCTTGCGACCTTTTAAGCGGCCCTGTTCCATTTTATCCAGGTCCTCGTCTGTAAAGCGTTTACCCTCTACAATATAAAACTGGCACCCGCTTGATGCTTTGGCCGGATTGTCATCGCGCGCGGCGGCAATTACACCGCGTTTGTGGAATAGACTGTCATTAAATTCGGCAGGGATGGTATAACCAATATCACCGTTACCTAATGCTTCGCCGGGTTTGTTTTTACTGGTATCGCGCGAATCAGGATCGCCGCCCTGTATCATAAAGCTCTGTATCACTCTATGAAACAGCGTGCCGTTATAAAACCCTTTTTGAGCCAGCTTAATAAAATTATCGCGGTGCTTTGGGGTTTCATTATACAGGCGGATGATGCAACTGCCATAAGCCGTGCTTATACGCACATATTGATTCTTTGGCGGTTTAGCAAAAGCGGCAAACGTGGTTAATAAGAAAACGAGTGTAAAAAGCTTTTTCATGTTGTTAAGATATTTCTTCCTCAAAATAGGTAATTATTAATGATTTTATGGTCATTTCCTGCTCTAATAAGGTGTAATTGGGGATGGTTTTTATCAATTTCCAATGTGGCCAGCCGTCCTGGTCCAATCCTTCTAGTTCATAAAACCCCATCAGGCTAAATAATTTGCAGTTGGCAATATGCATCAGTTCTTCTTTTTGCCTTTTGCTAAACTTGCGCGGGCCTTGCCCCAGCTCCTGCACACCTATTAAAAACAGCATTACTTTAACATCGGGTTTATCGCTGTCAAAATCTTCGGCTATGCGGGTTTGTAATGCGGTCCATTTCTTGTTGATCTCTGCGGGTGTCATAGCAGCAAATATACATTGCCGATTGGGCTATTTATAGAGAATTTGCAATTGGTATTGCAACAATATTGCTTTTGCTTGTTGATTTTATATTTTAATGCTTAATTTCGCGTTAGATTTAAAAAATCAACCTGCTGATTTGGAAAAGAACAAAGTAAATATTTTTTACTCGTGGCTGTTATTGATCTGCTTTATAGCGGGGCAGTATACGGTTTATACCCACCAGCATAAAATTGCAGCCAACAGCAAAACCAAAACCTATAGACTTGCCAAAGTGCCTGCGCACACTATTGTGCAGGAAAAATGTTCTTTATGCGATGCCATGCATCATACCACCGCGATAATTAACCAGTACACTTACTTTAGTCCTAATATTGTTACACAGCATTTTTATAAGGTTTATAACTATGATTTTGTAAGTATTGCCTTAGTATTATCCGCCGGGCGTGCTCCCCCGGTTTTAGCATCCTGCTAAATATAATTGAATGATTTTTTAATCGTTCAAACAATAGCCACCTTACATTTTTTTAAAAAGAGCAACAAGTATGTAGCAATTCCACTAAGCGGAATAGCGATACTCAAAAACATAAATTCAGAATGAAATACCATATAAAATTAATTGTCCTGCTGTTTATCCTGCTGGCAAATGCTATATATACTAAAGCTGATGACCCCACTGCCGGTACTATAACCGGTACTATAACCGATAAAAAAGACGGCTCGCCAATTATAGGAGCAACCATTAGCATCCCCGATTTAAAAACAGGTACTGTTACCGATGCCAACGGAAAATTTACATTAAGCCATTTATCAAAAGGAGTTTACCTGGTACAGGTTAGTTATGTGGGATACTCAAGCGTTACGCAAAAGGTTGATCTTGCAAAAACAACTACACTCGACATACAGCTACAGGCATCATTTATAGAGGCAGGCGAGGTAATTATTACAGGTGTAAGCCGTGCTACTGAGCTTAAAAGAAGCCCCATACCTATGGCGGCTATCAGCAAAATTTTTATCGACCAGCACTCGGCAGCAGGCAATGCTATTGATATGATAGCCAACCTACCCGGCGTAAGCGCGGTAACTACAGGGCCAAATATCTCCAAACCGTTTATTCACGGACTGGGCTATAACCGCGTAATTACCTTAATGGACGGCATCCGCCAGGAGGGCCAGCAATGGGGCGATGAGCACGGCGTAGAAGTGGATCAAAACTCCATTGATCGGGTTGAAGTGATAAAGGGACCGGCCAGTTTAACTTATGGGTCAGACGCTATAGGAGGTGTGGTTAACTTAATATCGCCGCCACCTGTACCCGAAGGAACTGTATCAGGCTCTGTTATGGGTGCTTATAGTACAAACCAGGGATTAATAAACCGGTCAATAAGATTACAAGGCAATCAAAACGGTTTGATCTGGGGAACAATAGTTTCTGCAAAAGATGCAAAGAACTATCAAAACCAGCATGATGGCCGTGTATACGCCACCGGTTTTAAAGAAAAAGACGCACGGGTTATGGTGGGCCTTAACAAAGACTGGGGTTACTCTTATTTTAACGCATCGTTATTTGATGATATACAAGACATCCCTGACGGTAGCCGCGACTCGGTTAGCCGAAAGTTTACCAAACAAATTACCGAAAATGACGCGTTTAGGCCGATAGTATCACCGTCCGAATTGAACTCGTACGGTATACCAGCTCTGCATCAGCATGTACAGCTTTACCGCATTTACAACAACAGTAATTTTATATTGGATAATGGCGCTAACTTGTTTGTTAACTTAGGCTACCAGGTTAGCCACAGGCGCGAATATACCCACCCCGAAGACGCGGACATTGCCGGCCTTAACCTGCATTTAACCACTTATACTTATGATTTTAAGTATAACCAAACTTTTGGCGATAGCTATGAAACCACCTTTGGGCTTAACGGGCAGTACCAGAACAACACTATTGGCGATGCTACCGCTTTCCCTATCCCGGCTTATCACCAGTTTGATATAGGGCCGTTTGTTGTGTTAAAAAAGAGTTTTGGCAAGCTGGACCTATCCGCAGGTGCGCGATATGACTATCGGTCATTCAACGGACAGGCCGCTTATATAGATACTTTAAATAATAAATATCCGCAGCTATATACCGGCAGCAACACATCTGCCGCAGGCGTAGTAAAACAGTTTGATGCTTTAAATAAAAGCTTTACCGGTTTCTCGGGCAGCTTTGGTGCCACCTATGTTTTCTCGGATCGGTTCCTGCTAAAAGGTAATGTTTCTCGTGGTTTCAGGGCGCCAAGTATTTCAGAGCTTTCTGCTAACGGGCCAGATCCCGGTTCACAGATATACTATGTAGGTAATAGCGCTTTTAAGCCAGAATTTAGCGTGCAGGAGGATATAGGCGCTTTCCTTACCCTGCCAAATGTATCGGCTAGTGTTGAGGTGTTTAATAATGATATTGAGAACTACATTTATCAAAAACAGGTATTAAACCCAGACGGCAGCGCGGCGGTTAACCCGGCGTATCCGCCATACACTATATTTACTTATACCCAAAGCAAGGCACGCATTAATGGCGGCGAGGTGAGCCTGGATATTCATCCAACCTCATGGCTGCACTTTGAAAACAACATAGCATTAACCTATGGCAAAAACCTGGGCAACGGCAGCCCTGTTGCCGATAGCTTAAAATATCTGCCATTTATACCACCATTGCATAGCCACTCTGAATTGCGCGGAACGTTTGCAAAAGGTTTTTCTTCATTTAAAAACCTGTACGCTTTTGTTGGTTTTGACCATTTTAGCGCGCAGGATCGTTTCTTTTCGGCTTACGGAACGGAAACCTATACTGCCGGATATAACCTGTTAAGCGCGGGCATAGGGGGCAACCTGGTTAACGCGGCGGGTAAAAAGCTGGTCGAATTGTTTATTGAAGGCACCAACCTGGGTAATGTAAATTATCAATCAAACATGAGCCGTTTAAAATATTTTGATAATGCCAATACTGCACCCGGTGTACAGCGTGGTATTTTTAACATGGGGCGTAATGTGAGTTTTAAGGTGATAGTGCCGTTTGATCTGTCGGTGCATCCTACTAAAAAAATATAACTACCATTTACGACAGCCATATTTATTAATAGCGATGGGTTTTAAACCCATCGCTATTTTTGTATAATACGCGAATTATTAGTATGTTAGTTTCGTAAAATATTAAACATGAACCTTTTAGCCGATACCTCTAAAAAAAGCGCATTGACTCTATAGACATATTACGCGGCCTGGTGATGGCTATAATGGCGCTCGACCATACTCGCGATTTTTTTATGGTAACCCCATACGATCCTACCGACCTTTCGCGCGCATCAACCCTATTATTTTTAACCCGGTTTATAACCCATTATTGCGCCGCTACCTTTGTGTTTTTAGCCGGTACAGGTGCTTTTTTATCGCTTACGCGAGGGAAGACCAAGGCGGATGCCTGCAAATTTTTGCTATCGCGAGGGTTATGGCTGATAGTGCTTGAACTTACGGTAGTACGCGTTGGCTGGGGTGGCGGCCAGTTTTTACAGGTGATATGGGCAATTGGTGTGAGCATGATGGTGCTGGCGTTTTTAATTTACCTGCCTTTGCCGGTTATAGCAGCTTTTGGGTTGATCCTGATCTTCGGTCATAACTCGCTTGACCATTTAAGTATGGCCACCTTTACACCCGGCGAAAAAACATTATGGACGTTTTTACATGTACAAGGCATGGTACACCCATGGGCAGGGGCCGATGTTTTTGTCTATTATCCGCTTATTCCGTGGATAGGCGTTATGGCTGTTGGGTATAGTTTTGGTAAGCTATTCACTATTGATGCCGCTAAACGGAAACGGATATTATTGATACTGGGTTCATCGGCAATAGCTTTATTTATAGTGATAAGATACTTCGCTATTTACGGCGTCCCTACTACATGGGCCTACCAGGGCAATATCCACCGCACCATACTATCCTTTATTGATGTAAGCAAATATCCGCCATCGCTTGATTATTTATGCGAATCAAGAGTTAAAAAT
>DHIR01000280.1:627-9773 GCA_002403905.1 Mucilaginibacter sp. UBA4741 | reverse complement strand
ATTTGCCAAAAATCCTGTATTCTTATTTACCGTTCACATTTTGTCGATTACAATATTAAGACCCACGCATTTCACCGCACTGCTAAATGCATTTTGACCTACTTGCTTGACCCTTTGACTACCTGTCCTTTCTATATTCACATTCAATTGGTAGGAACCTGATAGTTGTTGGTTCGTAAATAATAAATAGTTAGCCAAACTCTGATCATTGGAATAGAAACGTACGCCCTCATAATTATTGCCGCCTTTATAATTGGCTGTAAAGGAGCTATCTGAACAGTTTTTAAGATAGTGCCATTGAAGGTTATAATTAAAGGATACCAAGGCGTTTGAAGGACTGGAGCCCGATAATGCAGAATCCTTTGGTATTCCACAATTCCAATATAATCTTAGGTAACAGTGACAAACAATATTCACCTGGACAAGCATGCCCCCATATTGTGGCAGAGTAGTATTGGAGATGATATTTGCCACATCTTCTTCAGTGATCGCATATGGCGTTTTTCTGCGGAATTTTTTTGACAGGAAGCCTTACACAGAAGGTTTAGCCCAGTAACGATCCATAAAATACAACGATAGGTATAAGGCATAGAGATTAGGGTTTTAATAAGAGGTTTTGTCCCATTTGTTGTATGGTAGCATAAAAGTGATCTATACCGGCCTGGTCAAGTTGCCGCCGGATTTGCAGGTTGACTTTTTCTATGGCCTGTTTTATGCCCGGAACCAGTTTTCTGCCTCCCTCCGTTAAGAAAACAAAATGTTCCCTTCGATCGGCTGGGTTTCTTTCGATGAATATGTATTCCAATTTGTTTAATTCCTCAATCATAACAACCATACGCGATTTATCAACCTGCATGTGTTTCGTGAGCTCCTTTTGTGTAATGGGTGCCTTTCGGGTAGAAAGAATGAGCATTAGCTCTGCCATGTATTCCGTATGTGGTGCCGGCAATTCTTTGGAAATCGCTTTAATATAGAGTTTGCTTAAACGGCGCAATTCTTTTGATAACAAGATCATCGTAATTCTTTTAAGTGGATAATAAGTAAATACTGAGGTGACTGCGCTTTTGTGGAGAAAAAAAGAATGATCAGGTATCAAATACGAACTGAAAATATAAGCTGCGTGGAGGATGGAAGGTAAGACAAATTCCTTATCCGAAAATGCTGTCTGAGCGGTACCATATTTCCGATGAAAAAAAACAGTATAAAACATGCGGCCATCCGGGTAAATAGTTTTTCGGCATCCCGTGGTTTAGGCGTTTCCGACTTATACGTTCTTTGTAAATAATTTAAGGAATGAGCGGTTGCATTTTCCAGCTTCCTTTTAAAGATAGAATTATAAATAGGATGTGATCTGGATGTTGAAGCTGTGTTTTTGGTGATAAAAAAGATATGGGTCAAAACCACAAACAGATAGATAGCTGTCATTAGCAATACCTGCGCTTGTTTTCTAACTGATATCCGCATAAACAAATATAAATAATTAAAACCTTATCTGTTATAGATTTGGTTTTTCCGGCATTACGATTATTCTATAGAAGCTTTTTATATCCGTAAAGTTTGCGCCTAACATATTTAACGGGGGGAAAGCCATTCCTTATTCACCACCGCCGCGAATATAGCCCACCGCCGGGATAAAAAGAGACTATACAAGCGGGCTAGTTGTATTTTGCTTTTTAGCGGCTTTCCCGTATTCTAAGACTTTGTCAAGTATTATTTTCATCTTATCTCTACACAAAATTCTCATTTTGGCCAGAACCCGTCAAGGGTACATGAACAGCACAGCCACACAAACCTGCCCTTCGCTGCCCTTGACAGACCCCATCCAAAATAAGGGGAGTTGTTTAAGAGTTAAGATGATAAGCTCTAAGCTGCATATTTCATTAGATCCACATAAACAGTTCCTCGGTTAACCACTGCAAACATTCGGGCAATAAGCTTATTACGAATGATATTGAGGGTACTTATTTTATTTTTGCCTTCATTTACCCTTTTCTTATAATATAACTTCAATTCTGGATTGTATGTGCAAGCACAGATGGCTACCATATTGATCAATTTCTTTAATTGCCCGTTTGACAAACTACTAACCCGTGTTTTACCTTTTACACTGGTGCCGGACTGATGCTCAAAAGGAGCCGTACCCACATAACAGGCGAATGGCGAATCGTGTAAAATTATAAGTGTAAGCAATCATATTGGCAGCTAATACAGGCCCCACGCATTTTAATACTGGTAAGTAATTGATAATTTACCTGATTTTTTTCATCACCTTATATAACTATCTTAATCTGACTTTCAATCTTTTTAATTTGCACAGTCAATTGCTGTACTTAGGTTTTATGGATTTGAAACATTCCCTTATAATTCTTTCCATCCAATGACTTCTTTTGTTCTTTTCAAGTAGCCTCAAAGCCACCACGATCACGTACCAGGCGATCTCTTAATATAAGCAAGAATTGAGCCTCTGGCCGGTAATACCTGTCACTAAAGTTTCCCGGTGCAGCCAGGCATATTCAGCAATTCTTTGGGCATCAATCTGGTCGCTCTTACCTTTCCTAATCCCGATAGATTGCTGATCTGAAGGGCAGGAAGCATGGCAAAGGGGTATGTTAGCTTCGGTGAGGTACGTGGCAAGTTTAATAGAATACATGCCTGTATGTTCGAAGGATATAATAACCTGTGTCAGGTCAGAGAGTTTACCATGTTTTTTCACCCATATTAAAAGTGATGTAAACCCTTTTTGTTGTTACTAAATGTTTTGGAAACATTGATTTAGTGCAAGTGGGCATCAATAGTCAGCTTTGATACATCCACACCAATAAATGCTTTGTATGTCATATTTAAGAAATTAATGTGATGTACGGAGACTAAAACCTTTATAAGATCTTATGTCTAATATCCTAATTTGTCATTGACATCGACTTGTGACTCAGAATAGGGACTAATACGGGCGATAGGTCATTAACCTGGGCCTTGACTTGGTTCACCCCATTCTTTGTCAGCAAGATAGTTGTTATTAATATTTACAAAGCAAATCTAAACAGCCTTGACTTTACCCGGCTCCCGCTTTTAGTTGCTCAAATGGTGAAAATGGGATGGTGTGCACTATGGCTGGCGGGGGGGTAGCCACTAATGTTTTACTAAAATCCAGTCATTAAAATTGTATGGTAATGTAATATTTCGTATCTTTATATCGTAAGATTTGTAAATAATCTGCATCAAAAAGTGGTTAGTAATTCGGTGCGTAGTACATCGACAATCATATAAAGTATTGTAAGACAATGGGTTAGTAATCGTGTTCGATTCCCCAACCGGCATGACCGATGAATTTGCTGAAAAACTGAAGGCCGTACTGGCATTGCAGCCCAACATCATTACGAACGACCGTTTGAAGCGGCCTGATTTTCCGGGCGATTACAAAACGCCGGAGCAAAAGATACCCAAATTGAGCGAACTGGATGGCAAAGATTGGGAAACCTGTATGACCATGAACGGTACATGGGGGTACAAAAGCTACGATAATAACTGGAAAACTCCGGAAACCTTAATCCGCAACCTGGTGGACATTGCTTCAAAAGGAGGCAATTATTTATTAAACGTTGGACCTGATGCATTAGGTCAATTCCCCCAGGGAAGTATTGATGACCTGAAAGCTATAGGCGCCTGGATGAAAATAAACAGCGAAGCTATTTATGTCACTACGGCCAGCCCGTTAGCACCATTGGCCTGGGGCCGCTGCACTAAAAAAGTGGAGGGCGATAAAACCATACTTTATCTTTCTGTATTTAACTGGCCAACTGATGGAAAACTGGTTGTTCCGGGGTTAAAGAATAAGGTTATATCCGCTAAATTATTGACTGATGGTAAAGCTTTAAAATCGCAATCAGAAAATGACGGACTGGTTATCAATGTTCCGGCAAATTCGCCGGACCATATCGCGTCGGTAATTAAAGTTGAAGTACAGGGAAATATGGGTAAAAGCACTAATGCCAACGGCCAAATAAAATCAGGATCGATAGATTAATTAATATAACGCATGATCTTCAAAGCATTAAATTTAACAGTAATTGGTATAATAATAGGTTTAACAACCTTAAAAGCGCAGGATGCTGCTACCACGGCGTCACCTGATAATTCGGCCTATATATTAACCTAAAGCCGGGCCGCAGCCGCACATTAACAGCGCGAAGGTATTTGGTGTGAGGCCGAGGCACCCCATTGTTTTTATTATACCAGCAACCGGTACCCGCCCGTTAAAGTTTTCGGCAGATAATTTACCCGAAGGCGTTAAGTTAAACCCTGCAACCGGGCAGTTATCGGGCTCGGTTAACAAAACGGGGACTTATAATTTAGTGCTTCATGCCAAAAACTCGGCAGGTAGCGATAAACATGATTTTAAATTAGTAGTAGGCGAAGAAATAGCATTGACACCGCCTATGGGCTGGAACAGCTGGAACATCTACGGCGGAAGTATTACCCAGAAACTGTTGATGGAGAATGCAAGGGCAATGGTAAGTTCAGGCCTGATCGATCATGGCTGGACCTATATGAATATTGATGATACCTGGCAGGGTGCCCGAGGAGGTGAGTTTCGAGCTATACAGCCCAACCAGGAAACGTTTCCCGATATTCAAAAAGCAAGTAACGAAATCCATGCTATGGGGCTTAAAATAGGTATTTACTCTACCCCATGGGTTGAATCGTACGGGCACCATGTTGGCGGATCGGCCAATAACCCTGAAGGTACTTTTGAAAAAACCACCGAGAACATCCCCCGCAATAAAAAACAAATGCCTTACGCTATTGGCACTTACCAGTTTGTAGATAATGATGTGAAACAATGGGTAGCCTGGGGCATCGACTACCTGAAGTACGACTGGAACCCGATAGAAACGCCCGAGACCAAAAAGATGTTTGATGCCTTGCACAAAAGCGGCCGGGATATCGTTTACAGCCTTTCAAACAGCGCTCCTTTCGATTCTGTTAAACAACTTTCGACGATATCAAATTCTTGGCGCACGGGCGGCGATATCAGGGATAACTGGAAAAGTTTAAAAAGCAGAATATTTACCCAGGATAAATGGGCGCCTTATGCCCGGCCCGGCCATTGGAATGACCCGGATATGATGGTTGTTGGTTATGTGGGGTGGGGCAAGGGAGAGCACCTCACCAAACTTACACCCGATGAGCAGTACACGCATGTGAGTGCGTGGTGTTTAATGTCGGTACCATTGCTGCTGGGCTGCGATTTAACTAAACTTGACGATTTTACTTTGAGCCTGTTGACTAATGACGAGGTGCTGGCCCTAGACCAAGATCCGTTGGGTAAGCAGGCAACCGTTATATCCCGTCAGGGTGATTTGGGCGTAATGGCTAAAAACCTAGAAGATGGTTCAATTGCTGCCGGTTTATTTAACCTGGGCGATAACGGCAAACAACAGGTTGTTTTAAGCTGGGCTGATTTAAAGTTAAGCGGTAAATACATTGTGCGCGACCTATGGCGGCAAAAAGACATCGGTGTATTTGATGGCGAATTTAAAGCCGATGTTAACCAGCATGGCGTTGTACTGGTAAGCCTGCGGAAAAAATAAATGCTATTTTTAAAATAGGTAGGAGAGGGCAAATGTATTAATAATCAGATAGTTTTTTACCCTCTTTGCGTTCAACGGAGAGAGGGTGGTCGAGCGACTTAGCGATGACCGGGTGAGTCCTGATGAAGCGATATTACCGCCAATGCATTTCGGCGAATACTTACCCCACTGATGCTGCCTTGGGCGGTACTCTCTTCGCTGCGCGAAAAAAGGATTGGTAAGGTTTAATATTATAATTCGTTTGCACCGAATAATAGGCCACCAAATAAATGTTACTTTCAAATAAGCTTATTGTTGCTGTGAAATAATTATGAAAAAATTGATCCATATGTTATGCCTGGTAGTGGCATGTACTACAAGCGTAAAGGCAAAACAGGTAAATGACAGCCTTAAAAGCGAAAGTTATATTACCCGCTACGGCAATCTAAATAATTTAGCTTACTCGGTAAAAACCCAAAAAGAGGCTACGGTTGTTTTCTTTGGCGGGTCAATAACCAATATGAAGGGTTGGCGCGGTATGGTTTGTAAATATTTAAGCGATACTTACCCCGGTACGCATTTCAATTTTATAAACGCGGGTATCCCTTCATTAGGTAGTCTGCCACATGCTTTCAGGATAGGAAAAGATGTGCTGAGTAAGGGAAAAATAGAACTGTTGTTTGTTGAATCGGCAGTTAATGACAGTGAAAACGGCACCAATGAAGTTACCGAAAGGCGGGCGCTTGAAGGGATAGTAAGGCATACGCTGAGCGTTAACCCCTACACCAATATTGTTATGATGGCGTTTGCCGATAAAAACAAAATAGCAGCTTACAATGCCGGTAAAATCCCGGTTGAGGTGAAGGTTCATGAGGATATAGCTAAAAAATACCATCTACCCTTTATTAATTTGGCTAAAGAAGTCACTGATCGTATTAACGCCGGGGAGTTTAACTGGAAGGACGATTTTAAAAATCTTAACCCGTCGCCTTTTGGGCAAAATATCTATTTCAGAACAATCAAGCAGGTATTATCAGTTGATCTTGATGCGGCTGGTTCGCAAAAGCCCGTTGCGGCCACGGTACCTAAACCTGCCGATGAGTTTAACTATGAACATGGCAGTTACCTTGATATCAGCAGCGCGGTTATTAAACAGGGATTTGTGTATGATCGGTCATGGGAACCTGCCGATAGTGTACATACGAGGCCGGGGTTTGTACATGTGCCCATGCTCGTAGCCGATAAGCCTGCCGCGTCATTGGAATTGCCTTTTACTGGAAACACAATTGGTATAGCCATAGTTTCGGGGCCCGATGCCGGAATAATTAATTACAGCATTGATGGTAAAAATTACCCGGTGCTTGATCTATTTACCCGCTGGAGCAAAGGCCTGCATTTGCCCTGGTATTTAATATTAGGCGATGGCTTAGCGCCGGGCAAACACTTGCTAAGGTTGCAGGTAAGCGATCAGCATAATGAACAATCAAAAGGGACTGCCTGCCGGATTGTTTATTTTTTGCAAAATTGATGAGGTTGGTCAGTTAATTCATTCTCATTTTATAATACTGTAACAGCTGAATTGCCCCCTCGTTTATTTAAATACAAAAAAATCAAGTAATTTAGTGTCGGTCAATTAAACTTATAAACAATACTCGGTAAGTAAAGTGAAAACCAGAATTTTTGTATTCTCTTTTTTTTGTGTCCTGTTTTTGCAGGTAAGTGGCCTGTATGCCCAAAATACACTCATTTTTAAAAATATTAATGTTGATAACGGACTACCTCAAAACACTGTTTTATCGGTTTTACAGGATAAAAAAGGATATATATGGGCCGGTACTTTTGATGGTCTGAGCAAATTTAACGGCCTTGATTTTAAAGTTTATAAAAACGAACCCAATAATAACAAAAGCCTTAGCAATAATAAGATCGATAAATTATTTGAAGATACCGGAGGACACCTATGGGTGGGTACTTTTGATGGTTTAAACCTGTTTGATCCGGATATAGAAGGTTTTACACGTTTTAAACTTTCAAATACTGCAAAAGGGAATGTAGCGCTAAGCATGGCCCAGGATAAACAAGGCATTTTATGGGTTGGTACTGATGATGGTTTATTATTTGTTACGCCCTCAAAGGCATCGGCAAATGGATATTCAGTTTTACGATCAAACATTTGCGGGAACAATAAAACTACCTTTTTATACATTGATGACGCGCAAAATGTATGGATGGGTACTGGGCAAACACTTAAAATATATAGCATTGCAAAAAAGCAATTTTTGCCGTTGCCCGAGGTATTGCGGGAAAATAAAAAACTTCAGGTTAGTGTGATACGGTGGATAATCCAGGACCGGGAACGGAATTTTTGGATCGCTACCGAAACCAAAGGGCTGTTTTATTATAATGTTAAAGGCAGAACCTGTTTTAATTACACCCAGCAAAATGGTTTATTAAGCAGCACGGTACGCACCCTGTTAGAAAAGGAAGATCATGAAATTTGGATTGGGACAAAAAAAGGATTGAACATTATCAACACCAAAACAAACCAGATCAGTAGTGTTATCAATGACCCTTTTAACTCTAACTCGTTAAGCCAAAATTCTATCCGCTGTTTTTTTAAAGATAATGAAGGCAATGTATGGTTGGGTACCTATAATGGGGGGCTAAATACTGTTTACAGTCAATACGATAACTTTTATTATTTAGGCTTGAAAAAAGGAGGTACAAATGGCCTCTCCTATAATATTGTAAACGCTATTGCCGAAGATAGGAAAGGTGATTTTTGGATAGGAACAGATGATGGCGGCCTTGATCATGTTGATAGTGTTTTACAACACAACCATATTTATTATCAATATAATGGCACAAGTCGCGAATTATTGGGTAACAGCATTAAAAGCATTGCGATGAATGCCGATACCAATAAACTTTGGATAGCTACAGGAAGCGGTTTAAATATCTTCGACAAAAGAGATGGATCTTTTACTACCACCCATATTATAGCCAAGCCCGCAATATCTGGCTTTATACAGGGTTATGTTTTATTAAATGATGGGCAGGGTTTATGGATAGGTACAAACTTTGGTGGTTTGTATTATTTAAAAAAAAACGGCATACTACAACATTACCGCACTTCAGAAGCTAATATTGTTGCCTTATTTAAGGATGGAAATGACTTGTGGATAGGCACAAAAGATTATAGCTTGAACCGGTTAAATATTAGTACCGGGGTTATGACATCTTACAAAACGGTTTTAAATAATCCTTATAGTTTAACAAGTAATTCTATTTTATCAATTTATAAAGACTTACAAAACAGGTTATGGGTAGGAACCGATGGCGGGGGGTTAAATTATTTTGATGTTAAAGCAAACCGTTTTTTTGGCATAACAGAAACAACAGGTATCAGTAATAATACCATACATGGTATTTTAGATGATAGGCAAGGCCATTTATGGATAAGCACCAATAAAGGAATAACCTGTATAAGCTTTAATAAATTTAGACCACCTTTTGATAAGGCCGACCTTACCATTGCTAATTATACAGTTGATGATGGTTTGCAAAGTAATCAGT
>DHIR01000280.1:0-427 GCA_002403905.1 Mucilaginibacter sp. UBA4741 | reverse complement strand
GTTTACAACCGGAGCAGCAATTAAAACTAACAATGGAAAGCTGATTTTTGCGGGCATTCACGGGATAACAGCTTTCAATCCAATTAAAATAAAGATCAACAGGGTTAAGCCGGCTATTGTTTTTACTGATTTTTTGATATATAATAAAACTTTAACCTTCGGAACACGCGGCTCTCCTCTTAAAAAGCCCATTGATGAAACTAATGAAATAACCCTAACCTATAATCAAAATTTTTTCAGCATAAAATTTTCAGCGCTTAATTATATCGATCCAAAAAAAAATCAATTTGCCTTTAAACTTGAAGGGTTTTCATATAATGAATGGCATTTTGTAGGCAACCAACAAATAGCAACTTATACCAACCTTGATCCCGGGACATATTTCTTTAAAATAAAGGCGGCAAATAATGATGGTATATGGAACGAA